>DATHOV010000219.1:0-2154 GCA_035484515.1 Lysobacteraceae bacterium | reverse complement strand
CTGCTCCGTGACGGTGGGCCGATGCGACTGGCGCGCGATGCGAATTTCCAGGGTTTGCACGTCGGCGTGCCACTCGACGGAGTCGCGGTACACATCAACGCATTCAATTTCCCGGCGTGGGGGCTGTGGGAAAAGGCCGCGGTTAGTCTGCTTGCGGGTGTGCCTATGCTCGCGAAGCCTGCGACCTCAACCGCTTGGCTGGCGCAGGAGATGGTGGCTGCGGTGATTGACGCGGGCATTCTTCCCGACGGCGCGCTATCGATCCTGTGCGGCTCGCCCGGCGACCTGCTCGACCACCTGCATCTGGGCGACGCAGTGGCATTCACCGGATCGGCGGACACAGGCGAAAGTATCAAGCAGCATAAGAACATCCGCCAGCAGAACATTCGGGTCAACATTGAGGCTGACAGTTTGAACTCGGTGCTGCTTGGTCCGGATGTTGCGCCCGATTCACCCGAGTTTGGATTCTTCGTGCGCGAAGTTGTGCGCGAGATGACCTCGAAGGCCGGACAAAAGTGTACGGCGATTCGGCGCGTGCTGGTTCCGGCGGAGCAGGCCCAAGCGGCGATCGACGCGATATCGGCGGCGCTGAAGGCCGTGGTTGTCGGCGATCCGGCGAATCCCATGACGAACATGGGACCGGTGGTCAACATGGCGCAGCGCAAGGCCGTGGAAGACGGAATCGCTAGGTTGCGCACTAAGGCCGAGGTCGCGTATGTGCCGGAGAACTTCGCGCCGCTTGACGCCGACCTGGCGCGCGGAGCCTTCGTTCCGCCCACACTGCTGGACGTCAGCAATGGCGACCAGGCCGACGTAGTTCATGAGGTTGAGGTCTTTGGTCCGGTCGCTACGGTGGTTCCGTATCGCGACAAGCAGGGTGCCTTCGCGCTAGCGCGGCGCGGTGGTGGCTCGCTTGTCGCATCGGTGTATAGCGGGGACGCAGCGTTTCTCGCGGAAGCCGGCGTGGCCCTGGGTACGACGCACGGTCGCGTGATGTTGATCGATCCTGCAATCGGGGATAGCCACACCGGGCATGGAATCGTGTTGCCTTCGTGCATGCATGGCGGTCCAGGCCGCGCCGGTGGCGGAGAAGAACTCGGCGGGCTGCACGGGCTGTGGTTCTATCACCAGCGCGTCGCCATGCAGGGTTCTGCCGTGACACTAAGGGTGTTGAGCGAAGCGGCGGCGGATCCGCACGAATAGCTTTGAAGGGGCGCACCTTCAGATGCACCGCTGGAAGTCTTAATTGATCTTTAGGCGAGCTGGCCTTCAGGCCGACGAGTCGTGAAGCTTTTCAGCAGCAGTCCGCATCGAGACTGGATCTGTGGAGTTTTCTTATTACAACGCAGCTGTCGATCTTCTGGAGCGCAACCTCGCTCCGGATCGTGCCGGCAGGATCGCCTTCGTCGACGAGGGTGGCTCACACACCTACGCCGAACTGGCCGAGCGGGCGAATCGTTGCGCGAATGCGCTGCGGGCTCTCGGCATTCAAGCCGAACAACGCGTCCTGCTCTGCCTGTACGACAGCATCGATTTCTCCGCGTGCTTTCTCGGCGCAATCAAGGCCGGCATCGTGCCGGTGCCGATCAACACCATGTGGTCGGCTTCGGATTACGCCTACGTTCTCGGAGACAGCCGCGCCAAGGCAGTGATCGCTTCGGGCGCGCGACTCCCTGTGATGCTGGAAGCCATGCAGATGAGCGGCTGGACGGGGGAGATCATTGTTGCGGGAGACGACGCTGGGGGGTATCCAGAATTGGCAAAGTTAATGGCATCGGCTTCGCCGAGTTGCGAGACATATCCGACGCGTCCCGACGACACTTGTTTCTGGCTCTATTCTTCCGGTTCGACGGGACGTCCGAAGGGCGCGGTGCATGTGCAGACCAGCCTGGCTCAGACGGCAGAGTTCTATGGCCAGGGCGTACTTGGCATCAATGCGAGCGACGTGATTTATTCGGCGGCGAAATTGTTCTTCGCTTATGGCCTGGGCAATGCGCTGACATTCCCGATCGCGGCGGGCGCCACGGCTATCTTGTTTGCCGGACGGCCGAAGTCTCCTGAAGTCATTCGTATCCTGCGAGACCAGCGTCCAACGGTATTCTTCGCCGTGCCGACACTGTTCAGCTCGCTGCTGGCATCGCCGGACCTGCCGCG
>DATHOV010000218.1:0-2989 GCA_035484515.1 Lysobacteraceae bacterium | reverse complement strand
CACGGTCAAGGCGATGCGCAAAAACGTGCTCGCCAAGTGCTACGGCGGCGATGCGACGCGCAAGAAGAAGCTGCTGGAGAAACAGAAGGCCGGCAAGAAGCGGATGAAGCAGGTCGGCAAGGTGGAGATCCCGCAGGAGGCGTTCCTCGCGGTGCTGCAGGTGGACAGCGGTGGCTGAACCGGGGATCGCGTCGCATGACGATGCGCACAGGCGCGGACCGGGTGCGGCGGGGCATGCTGCCGCACCGGATGACCGGTTCGGAAGAAATCACTACACAGGAACGCTATGAGATACGACTTCGCCCTGCTGTTCACCGTGCTCACGGCGCTGACTGGCCTGATCTGGCTGGTCGACGCGCTGTTCTTCGCGAAGGCGCGGCGCAAGGCGATGGCGGAGGAACAGGCCGCGTTCTTCGAGATCCTCGATGCACGCGTGGCGCGCGTGCGTGCCCTGGCGAGCGGCAACAGGATTTCCGGAGTCGAGGTCGGTCGCGGCAGCGACGGCATCATCGGCATCCGTACTTCGCGTCCGGAGGATGCCGGAAGGCTGCGCGATGCGATCGCCCGTGAACTGCCCGACCTTGAGGTCCAGCCGACCGGGGAGGGCCTGGAAGCCACCCTGCAGGAAAATACGCCCAGGCGGCGCGAGCCGGTCGTGGTCGAGTACTCGCGTTCGTTCTTCCCGGTGATCCTGGTCATTCTCCTGGTGCGCTCTTTTCTCGGCGAGCCCTATTGGATTCCGTCCGAGTCGATGATGCCGAACCTGCTGATCGGCGACTTCATCCTGGTGAACAAGTACGCCTATGGGCTGCGCCTGCCGGTGCTGGATACCAAGATCGTCAAGGTCGGCGAGCCCCAGCGCGGCGACGTGATCGTGTTCCACCCGCCGATGGCGCCGGACGAGGTCTGGATCAAGCGCGTGATCGGCCTACCGGGCGACGTGATCGACTACCACGACTACCAGCTGACCATCAACGGTCAGCCGGTGGCGTCCGAACCGATAGGCCCTTATGTGGGCCAGGGCAGCGGCAGCAACCAGACCGGCGTCCAGGTCGTCCGCGAAAACCTGCCGGGTCGGACCCACACCGTGCTCGAGTCCGGCAGCCCGCCGACCGACCACGACGGTACCTGGACGGTGCCGGCCGGCGAGTACTTCATGATGGGCGACAATCGCGACGACAGCGCCGACAGCCGGTTCTGGCCGACCCATTTCCTGCCCGAAGCCAATATCGTCGGCAAGGCCGAGGTGGTCTGGATGAACGTGGACTGGGACGCGAAGAAGGTGGACAGTTCGCGGATTGGTACTATCATCCGCTGAACGTCACGTCCAACGAGGGGAGACGACACATGCGCCGCGGACAACAAGGCATCACCCTGATGGGGTTTGTTATCGTGCTGATCGTACTGCTTTGCGTCGCCTATTTCGCGATGCGGGTGATCCCGATGTACGAGGAGTACTACGGTATTTCCAAGGCGCTCGATGCGGTCGTGCACGACCCGGCCGTCAATGGCGCCAGCGAGTTGAAGATACAGGACATGATCTCGCGCCACTTCGAGACCGGCTACGTCGATTCGATCGGGCCCAAGGATGTCAAGATCGACCGCAGGGAAGCCGGTGTCACCCTGAGCGTGGAATACGACGTCAGCAAGCCGCTGGTCTACAACCTCAGCCTCGTCGGGCACTTCGAGAAGACCGCGAGCACCATTCCCGGCAAGAGCACCGGTGGATGAAACTTGGTGGCATGCTTTTAGCGATCAGGACCTGCTCCGGCAGGCCCTGACCCATCGCAGTGCCGGGCCGCGCCACAACGAGCGGCTCGAATTCCTCGGCGACGCCCTGGTCAACCTGATCGTCGCCGATGCCTTGTTCCAGCGTTGGCCGAAGGCCGATGAAGGCGCCTTGACGCGCGCGCGCGCGGAGCTGGTGCGTGAATCGGGACTGGCCGGGCTGGCGCGTGACATGAACCTCGGCGAGCATCTTCTACTCGGGCCGGGCGAGATGAAGAGCGGCGGCCATCGCCGCGATTCGATCCTCGCCGATGCGATCGAGGCCATCGTGGCCGCGATCTACCTGGATGCCGGCTACGACGCCTGCCGCGATACCGTGCTGCCGTGGTTCCAGCCCGGAATCGATGCCCTGCCTTCGGGCAAGGTCGGCAAAGATGCCAAGACCCGCCTGCAGGAATGGCTGCAGGCGCAGCAGTTGCCGCTGCCCGAATACGCCTTGCTGGAAACCCTCGGCGAGGAACACGAACGCAGTTTCCGGATCCGTTGCAGCCTCGCCGATCCGCCATTGCAGGCGGATGGCATCGGCATGTCGCGACGCGCCGCCGAGCAGCAGGCAGCCGCGGACCTGTTGCGCGAGCTGGAGTCTGCCGGTGGCTGAGCCCTATCGCGCCGGCACGGTTGCGGTGATCGGAAGGCCGAACGTCGGCAAGTCCACCCTCGTCAACGCCCTTGTCGGCACGCGCATCAGCATCGTCTCGCCGAAGGCGCAGACCACCCGGCACCGATTGCTCGGCATCGCGAGTTTTCCCGAAGGGCAGTTGCTGCTGGTGGACACCCCCGGCATCCACCGCGCCGAGAAACGCGCGATCAACCGCTACATGAATCGCGCTGCTCGTGGCGCGCTGGCTGGCGTCGAAGCGGCGGTACTGGTGGTCGAAGCCGGCCGCTGGTCGGACGACGACGACCTTGCGCAGGCTGCGCTGGCCGAGGCCAAGGTACCGACCGTGCTGGTCATCAACAAGATCGACCGCATCAAGCTCAAGCAGGACCTGCTGCCGTTCATCGCCGAGCACGCGCAAGGTGCTGCATTCAAGTCCGTGCATCCGCTTTCCGCGCTCAAGCGCAAGGGACTGGAGCCGCTCGTGCGCGACCTGATCGCCCTGCTGCCGGAATCCGAACCGCTCTATGCCGAAGACGAGATCACCGACCGCAGCCAGCGCTTCCTCGCCGCCGAACTCGTGCGCGAGCAATTGATGCTGCG
>DATHOV010000217.1:0-7578 GCA_035484515.1 Lysobacteraceae bacterium | reverse complement strand
GCCAGGTCACCGGGGCGCACTGAATGCCGAGTACCGATTCGACTTCGTCCAGAAGGTCGACCGGGTTCTTGCCTTCGCGATCGAGCTTGTTGATGAAGCTCATGATCGGCGTGTCGCGCAGGCGGCACACTTCCATCAGCTTGATCGTGCGTTCTTCGACGCCCTTCGCGCAGTCGATCACCATGAGAGCCGAGTCCACAGCCGTAAGCACTCGGTAAGTGTCTTCCGAGAAATCAGCGTGTCCGGGTGTATCCAGCAGGTTGACGATGCGGCCCTCGTACGGGAACTGCATCACCGACGAGGTCACCGAGATTCCGCGCTCCTTCTCCAGCGCCATCCAGTCGGATGTCGCATGCCGCGCGGCCTTGCGCGACTTCACGCTGCCGGCCATCTGGATCGCCCCGCCGAACAGCAGCAGCTTCTCGGTCAGGGTGGTCTTGCCGGCGTCGGGGTGCGAGACGATTGCGAAGGTGCGGCGGCGAAGGGTTTCGTCGAGGTGATTTGAGGCCGGATATGCGGACATGCGTGTCGGCGCCCGGATGCAAGGCGCAAATGGCTAGCAGGAATGGTGCGCAGTATAACGCATGGCCGATTCCGGGCCGTGACGTCAGGCGCGGATGCGGCTCTCGTGTTCGAGTTCGAAAACCGGCATCGCGAACGGTTTGGCGAAGTAGGCCGCAAGCGGCTGCGGGAGGTCGATGGCGTAGCCCTGGCCGAAATCCACGCCGAGGTCGGTCAGCACCCGGATCAACTCCTGGTTCTCGGTGTGCTCGGCGATCGTTCGCTTGTGCAGCACGTGCGCTATCTGGGTGATCGAGCGCACCACCGCTGCGGACAACGGCGAGGTCTGCATGTCGCGCACGAAGCTGCCGTCGATCTTGAAGTAGTCCACGTCGAGCGAGCGCAGGTAGCTGAAGGAACAGAAACCGGTGCCGAAGTCGTCGAGCGCGAAGCGGCAGCCGAGTTCGCGCAACTGGTCGATGAAGCGCTGGGCGCGGCCCAGGTCGCGCACGGCGCTGGTCTCGGTGACCTCCAGGCAGATGCGCGACGCGGGGAAACTGCTGCCGCCCAGCCGCTCGGCCACGAAGCCGATGAAGGCTTCGTCCACCAGCGCCTCACCGCTGAGGTTGATCGAGCAGGTCGTGACCGTGGCCGCTTCGGTCGGATGCGATTCGAGCCAGTCGAGCGCCATGCCGACGACCATGCGGTCGATCGGCACGCTCAGGCGGAAACGTTCGGCAGCCGGCATGAAATGGTCGGGCGTCAGCGGTGCGCCGGTCTCGCTGTCGTGCATGCGCAGCAGCAATTCGAAATGGCGCCCGGTGTCGAGGCCAGCATGCAGCGGCGCCATGGTCTGTGCGTAGAGGCTGAAAGCCTTGCGGTCCAGTGCTTCGCGGATGCGCACGGCCCAGCGCATCGCGACGGTGCGGTCGAGCACGTCGCCCGGGCTCGCGCCGGCCACGCAGACACGATTGCCGCCGAGTTCCTTGGCGGTGAAGCAGGCCGCGTCGGCCTGCGAGAGCAGGTGCGAGAAGTCCGATTCGCCGGACTGGAAGGGCACGACGCCGATGCTGGCCGTGGTGGTCAGCATGCGGCCTTCCCAGTTGCAGCGGTAATCGTCCACCGCGCGCACCAGCGCCTGCGCCCGGTCGCGCGCGATCGTCGGCGTGGCGTTGTGGAATTGCACCGCGAATTCGTCGCCGCCGAGGTGGGCGAGCGCATCTTCCGGTTGCAGGCTCGCGCCGAGCAGGCCGGCTACACCGACGATCAGCGCATCGCCCGCCGCATGGCTGGAGGTGTCGTTGACCAGCTTGATGTTGTCCAGGTCGAGATAGCACAGCGCCAGCGGCGGCATCGCCGGATTGGCCAACGCATTGCGCACCGAGACTTCGAACGCGGCGCGGTTGGGCAGGCCGGTCAGCGGGTCGGTGGTCGCGCGGCGCACCAGCTTGCGCGTCGCTATACGGCCATCGTTGACGACCAGGGCCAGGGTGATCGGCATCACCGAGAGCACGCACAGGTAGGACAGCAGCATCGCGCAATCGAGGGTGCGCGCGGGCGGCTCGAAGCCGCTCAGGCCCATTCCGGTGAAGCTGCCGATCAGAACGACGGTCAGCATCACCGCCACGGCCGTGCGCAGGGGTTCGAAACGCAACGCACTCCACACCATCACCGACAGCGGCAGGCTCGACAATCCCAGCGGATATCGACCGCCTTCGGCGGCGCCCCAGGCGAGCAGCAGGAAGCTGATCAGCAGGACGATGTTCCAGAGCGACTGTTCGCCCTCGCGCGTGGCTTTTTCGGCGGGATCGAAGGATGGGTACTGGGTCTTGCGATAGGCGAACAGAATCAGGGCGGGCGAGATCGCGGTGATGCCGAGCAAGTCGCCCATCGACCACCGCAACAGCGCATCGGGCACCGCATCGTCGGTTAGGTTGCCGGCGATCAGCATGCCCAGCGTGCCGATCACTGCGCCGATGACCGAGAACGCGATCCCGCCGATCAGCATGCGGAACGCGGAACGGAATTCGGGATAGGCCGGCATCGGCCCGCGTCGTGCGACCCAGCCGCCGGCCAGCGTGGCCAGCGTGTTGCCGATCATCGTGCATGCAAGATACGAAAACGGAACGTGCTGGCGCAGCGCATAGTCGAACAGCATTGCGACCGGAACCAGCAGCGCCCAGCGCAGCCCGTAGCGTACGACCACGGCGTAGGCCAGTCCCGCCGATGGCCAGAACAGCGCGAAATCCCCGGGGCCCTTGGCGAAATAGACGGCATACGCGTTGCCGGCGAGGTAAAGCCCCACCAGCGCAAGGAACCTCGCCACTGGCCGATACGCGTTGTTCACACAGGCAGCTTACCTCTCGTCTGGATTCGCGTCACTGTGCGCGTTCAGGTGCGAGCTGAGCACCTGCAGCCGGCCATTGTCGATCAGCGGCTGCGGGTCGTCGCCCAGTTCGCGCAGGACATTCGCCAGATCCGAGCGCAGGCTCGGGCGGAATGCGGCCCAGCCATCGCGGCCCTGGCGCGCGACCCATAGCATCGCTGCGTGGGCAAGGCCGATCATCTGTTCCCAGCCGGGACGACGCAGCGCATCGCGGTACAGGGGGTACTCGGCGATGCCGATCGCACAGCTCAGCGGCAGCGGTGCCCCGGTGCCGCCATCGAACGCGTGCCCGCGCATCGCGTCGCGGATGCGCTCGCCGATAGCGTCGATGTAGCGGCTGTGCATCGGCCGGAACATCAGCAGGATTTCCGATTCGTCCCAGTGCACGACATAGTCGCCGCAACGCACCAGCGCCGTGAGGACCTGCGCGAATTGCTGCAGGACGCGGTCGCCGACCGGAACGTTATGGTCGGCATGCAGCGGATCGGCGCGGTCGATGCGCACCAGCGCGAACAGCATCGTCTGGTCGAGCTTGCCATCGCGCTGTTGTTCGCGATCGTAGAAAGCCAGGTCTGCCGGGATCTGGTTGGCCAGATAGCGGCGGTTGCGCAGGCCGGTCGTCGGGTCGGTCTGGCTGGCGTTCTCCAGGCGCGCATTGGAGACGTGCAACTGCTGGGTGCGTTCCTCCACCTTGCGCTCGAGCGCGGCGCGCTGGATCTCGTGCTGCTGCCGTTGGAAACGGTAGCCGGCGTAGACGATCGTGGCGATCAGCAGTGCGATCAGGCCGTCGAACAGACGGGTCTCGTGGAAACGCGGGCGGATGCCGAAGGACAAGCGCGCGGGTACCGGATTCCAGAGGCCTGCATTGTTCGCGGCCATCGCCTCGAAGGTGTAGTCCCCGGGCGGCAGGTTGGTGTAGTTGGCGCGCCGCCGGCCCGGATCGTCGAGTTCGTGCCAGTCCTTGTCGTAACCGAGCAGCCGGTAACGGATCTGGATGCTGTGCGGATCCTGGAAACTCGGTGCGGTGAACTCGAAGCTGAGGTCGCGCTGGTTCGCGTCGAGCATGGCCGGCATCGTGGACGCCGTGTAGGAACCGTCCGGGGAGCTCACGCCCTCGATCACCACGTTCGGCACGACCGGGTTCTTGACGATGCCGTGGGTGTCCAGCGCCACCACGCCGTCGCGCGATGGCAGCCACAGCACATGGCCGTCGATGTAGCCCTTGGACATGCCCGCGCCATTGCAGCAGAAGCCTTGCTGGCCGGCATTGCGGTCGCCGCGCTCGTTGAGGATCATCTCGCCGCGCACCTTGTCGATTTCGCCGCGGCTGTAGCGCGCGAAATCTTCCAGCGGAACCCGGATGATGCCGCGGAAGCCGGTCAGCCACAGGAAGCCGCGATCGTCCTCGGTCATGAAGAACGTCCCGTTCGCGGGCATGCCCTGGTTGGGTCCGAAGCGGTTCCAGCGACTGCCATCGGACACGTACAGCTGTTCGGAATCGGTGCCCACCGCGATCGCTCCCGAAGGCAGTTCGTGGATGGCGGTGACGTCGATGTCGTCCGGCAGTCCGGTGTTCCGGCCAACCGGCGTGAGGCGCTCGTCGCGCAGTTCGTAGAGCCCGGTTTCGGTACCCACCAGCATGCGGCCATCGTGCAGGTAGAGGATCGCGCGCACGCGCGGATCGGGTAGTCCTTCGGCGCGCCCGTAATGACGAAGATGCGCGTCGGCCTGGCCTTCGTGTTCGAGCCGGAACAGTCCATCGCTGGTCGGGAACCACAGCGCGCCGTCCGGCTCGCGAACGATGCCGTTGATCTGCGCGTCGGACATCGGTGCGAACAGCGCAGGGCTTTCGATGCTGCCGTCCTGGTGGCGGATGACGAGGCCGCGTCGCGTGCCGATCCACAGCTGGTCCCGCTCGGCCAGCAGGTTGTAGGCATGCGGATGCGGCAGGGCCGATCCCGGGGCGATCAGATGGAAATGGCCGAATTCCAGGGTGCTCACGCCATCGCTGGTGCCCACCCAGATCGTGCCGTCGGGGTCCTTCGACAGCGACCAGACGACTGGATCGTTGAGTCCGTCGTCCACACTGTAGCGGCGGGTCCAGCCGTTCCAGAGACGGGTCAGGCCTTCGACCTGACTGCCGAACCAGAGATTGCCCTCGCGATCCTCGAACGCGCTCGTCACGTTCTTGTAGGTCATCGGCGGACTGCCGACGTAGGATTCGATAAGGCGGCCGTCGCGGATTCGCGCCAGCGACGGATTGGCGCCGACCCACAGATTCTGGTCGTGGTCCTCGAACAGGGCGCCGACCGGTGACGTCGACAGCACCGGATCGGCGAACGCCGTCCATGTATCGCCGTCGAGAAAGTACAACCCCTGCGACGTCCCGGCCCAGATCTTGCCCTGGGCTTCAACCAGATGGTTTACCGCAGCGCCCGCCGCATTCGCAGGCAAGGGCAGGCTCACCGTCCGGTGCGACTCGACCCGGTAAACTGTGCCGGAGCTGCCCACCCACAGGCCGTCGTGTCGCAGCAGCAGGGAAAGCGCTGGTTTGACCGGGCTTCCGGCGGTCGCCACCAGCTTGCCCTTCTCGACATGCATCACGCCGTCGGTGGTTGCCGCGAGGATGGTGCCGTCCTCGTCCTGGGCGATGGCATAGACATCCAGCGTCGGATGCGCCGACTTGTCGGCAGGGGGAATCGCCGTGAACCGGCCTTCGGAGTACATCGACAGACCCTTGTAGGATCCGATCCACAGCCTGTCACTGCGATCGAGCATCAGCGCGCGGATCCAGATGCCCTGCAGCTTCGGTTCGTTGTCGCGGGTATAGCTCGTGAAGCGGACGCCATCGAACCGTGCCAGACCGTTCTGGGTACCTACCCAGATATAGCCGTCGCGATCCTGGGTGATGGACAGCACGCTGATCTGCGGCAGCCCGTCCTGGATCGACCAGCGGTTGGCGACGTATTGATCGAAGGGCTTGGCGGGATCCAGCGCCCACGCGGCCGTGCAGGCGAGCAGTCCCAGCACGAGCGCCAGCGCCCATGCCCATCTTTGCGAAGACTCTGGCCGGACACGCGGTAAGCGCATCGACGATCCCCTGTGGTCGCGGCCAGTCTAGCGCCTGCTTTCACGATTGCGATACGCCGGCGGCGACCTCGACCGTCGAAAGCCCGGCAGATCGCCGCATAGCGCGCTTTGATATATCGCTTCATGCGGATAAAGGGATTGACAAATTCGATCGCATGCGACAGTATCGTCCCCGCAATCCCATCGAGACCGGCTGAGGGACAGGCCCTTTGAAGCCGGGGCAACCGCGACGCGCGACGTCCAACGGTGCCAAATCCTGCGGGGACGTTCGCGTCCACCGGAAGATGGGTCGTCTTCGCCGTCGAGCGTGGACGGCATCGCTTTCCGTACACCGCAGATCTCGCTTGGGCGTCGCCCAACCAGGAGATCCGCCATGTCCTTCGCCCCGACCGATTCCTGCAACTCGACCCTCGCGGACTCCCACGTTCACGAAGTGCGTCCTTCGCGAATTACGGAACACACCTCACCTTGCGCTGTTGTCGCCACGCGTGGCGAATTCGAGCTGAGCATTGCGCTGCGCCATGCCGACACACAGGATCTACATCTACGGGCGCGCTGGCAGCGGCTCGGCGACGCGCATCTGCCGGCGATCGTGGTGCAGGGCGGCATCTCCGCCGATCGCCGCGCCGCGGCTGCAGCCGCCGACGAAGCGCCGGGCTGGTGGCAGGCGCAGATCGGGAGCGGTCGCGCGCTCGATCCGAGGCAGGTGCAGGTAATCTCGATCGACTGGCTCGGCGCGGATGGCGCGCTCGACGTGCCGATCGACACCACCGACCAGGCCGATGCGATCGCGGCCACGCTCGATCGTCTGGGGGTCGCGCGCATCGAGGCCTTCATCGGTTGTTCCTATGGCGCGCTGGTCGGCTTGCAATTCGCCGCCAGGTATCCGTCACGGCTTCGCGAACTGGTGGCGATCGCCGGAGCGCATCGTCCGCATCCTTACGCAAGCGCGCTACGGGCCTTGCAGCGCAAGGTGGTCGCACTGGGGCAACTGCAATGTGCGGACGAGCTCGGTCTGTCGCTCGCTCGCCAGTTGGCGATGCTGACCTACCGCGTGCCGGAGGAATTCGCGCAACGCTTCGATGCCCAGGTTCTTCTCGACGGTTCGCACGCGCGCTGCGCGGCCGAGGACTATCTCGAATCATGCGGCGAGCGTTACGCGCAACGCTGGTCGCCCACAGCGTTCGTTCGCCTGTCCGAATCCATCGACCTGCACCGCGTGGAGCCGGCGTGTGTCGAGGTGCCTACCACGCTCGTCGCGGTGTTCGGCGATCGGCTGGTCCCGCCTGAGGACGTGCACGAACTCGCCGCGCGTATCGGCGGTCCGGTGCGGGTACATGTGTTGCGCTCGCTCTACGGACATGACGCATTCCTGAAGGAGGCCGTGATGTTCGATGCGATCCTGCGCGATCTGCGAGTCGTTGCGTGCGGAGGTGCGGCATGAGCGTTTCCGCACGGACCCGCCCTTGTGCCTCGACGATCGCCGTGCGCAGCGGCATCGACAGCGATACCGGCCACGGCGCTGTCGTGCCGCCGATCGTGCTGTCCAGCAACTTCAGCTTCGAAGGCTTCGGCCAGAAGCGCCGGTACGACTACACGAG
>DATHOV010000216.1:0-4632 GCA_035484515.1 Lysobacteraceae bacterium | reverse complement strand
GCTTCCTGTTCGACCGCTGCATGTGCCTTCCCCGTTGCCTTCCCTGATCCGCCCGTGGCGGGTTGACGGGCAGGATGAGGGGGCAGCGTCTCAGGAGGTGAGACTCGAGTCTGTGGCTGATCGATGACGAGCGGGAGCTAGGCTGGGCTGACAGCCCAGCAGTTTTTTCGTGGCAACAAAGCGTTGGGCTTGCAGCCGAGTCTATGCGTTCAAAGCGGTTTGCTTGCCCTTCTCCCACCGGGAGAAGGTGCCCGGCAGGGGCGAATGAGGGTTCGGTGAAGCCAGTGCGGTCGCAACAATCTTGGTCCCCAAACATGCGCCTACTGAGGTGAGACCGGACCCTCACCCCAACCCCTCTCCCGGAGGGAGAGGGGCTCAAGAGCCATAGGCGCTGGCAGTTCGTAAACGCAGCTCTTCACCCCCCAATAAAGTCCCGCTTCCCGATCTCCAGCCCGATGTGGCGCAGCAGCGCGTACGCGGTCGTGTAGTGGAAGTAGAAGTTCGGCTGGGCGAAGCCCAGCAGGTATTCGCTGCCCTTCATGTCCAGGGTGCGGTCGCGCAGCGGGATGACGACCTGGCGGTCGGCGGCGCCGTCGAACTGTTCGGGCTTGAAGGTCTTGACGAAATCGGCGACGCGGCCGACGCGGGTGCGCAGTGCGGCCAGCGAGGTCTCTTCGTCGGGGAACTTCGGCACTTCGACGCCGGCCAGGCGCGCGGCCGGGCTCTTGGCGAAATCGGTGACCAGTTGCACCTGGCGGGTGAAGTCGAACATGTCCGGCGCGAGGCGCGCGTGGAGGACGTTGTCCTCGGTGAGTTTGCCTTCGGCGACGGCGGCTTCGGCCTTGCCGAGGATCGCGTCGAGATTGTCGAGCATGCGCAGCGGCGTGGTGACAGCGGTGTCGAAGATCGGGAGTTGCATGGGGAATCCTCGCTTGGGGGTCGAGATGATGGCATGGGGGTGTTGCGGACGTCTTGCAAGGCAAGGTGCGGGTAGTGATCTACTTTGAATTCCGTTCGTGGTGAGAAGGGTGGATGGTTCGAGACGGGCGGCCTCGACCTTCGGTCTCGATCCACCCTCCTCACCACGAACGGAAACAGCGAGACGGGCGGCCTCGACCTTCGGTCTCGATCCACCCTCCTCACCACGAACGGAAATAGCGAGACGGGCGACCTCGCCCCCGCTTTCGCGGGGGGCTGGCTCTTCGGTCTGTCCGGTCATGGTGAGGCTTGGATCGAGGCCGAAGGCCAAGGCCACGATCGAACCATCAAGGCTCCTCGGAGCCTGCCCCTGCGAAGGCGGGGGGCGAACGGTAACTTCATACCAAGGTGCGTTCAGGGGCGCGCCACGCCCTTTGTGACATCATGAATTCGTCGGGACGCGTGCCTGTACCGCTGCTGTTCCCATTACGGATGTTCTCACCAGGGATTGGTGCTCTGCATGGCAGTAGACCCCAAGGCGATCGTCGAGTCGTGGCTGCGCATTCGCGGCCGGCCGCGCGTCGAGCGATCCGCGCGCGAAGACGTGTCGCACGAGTTGCCGCTGCGGTCGGAGCTGTTCAGTGGCGACCAGATGGAACGCCACGGCCGCGCGCTCGCGCGTTCGCACAAGGTCGGCACCGGACGCGCTCCGGACCTGCTGCTCGCCCGGCTGTCGGCGAACGAAGTCCTGCTCCAGGACGCGTGCGACCTGCTGACCGAGGCGGTGTCGGCCAATCGCCGGGTCACCCCGGCCTGCGAATGGCTGCTCGACAACTATTACCTGATCGAGGAACAGATCCGCACCGCCAAGCGGCATCTTCCGAAGAACTACAGTCGCGAACTGCCCCGGCTCGTCGAAGGACCCTCGACCGGCTTCCCGCGCGTCTACGACATCGCGCTGGAGACGATCTCGCATGGCGACGGCCGGGTGGACTCGGTAAGCCTGAGCCGCTTCGTCGCTTCCTACCAGTCGGTCGCGCCGCTCGCGCTGGGCGAGTTGTGGGCGATTCCGATCATGCTCCGGCTCGCGTTGATCGAGAACCTGCGCCGCGTCAGCGTGCGCGTGATCGTCGATCGCCTCGATCGCAACGCCGCGCACGAATGGGCGGACCGGATGACCGCGATCGCCGAAAGCGATCCCAAGAACCTGGTGCTCGTGATCGCCGACATGGCGCGATCGGATCCGCCGCAGACCAGTTCGTTCGTGGCCGAACTCGCGCGCCGGTTGCAGGGACAGAGTTCGGCGCTCGCGCTGCCGCTGTCCTGGATCGAGCAATGGCTGGGCGAATCCGGCCAGACCATCGAACAGATGGTCCATATCGAGAACCAGCAGCAGGCCGCCGACCAGGTGTCGATCAGCAACAGCATCGGCAGCCTGCGCTACCTGTCGGCGATGGACTGGCGCGAATTCGTCGAGACCATGAGCGTGGTCGAACAGGCGTTGCGCGAGGATCCGTCCGGCGTCTATCCGCGGATGGACTTTGCGACCCGCGATCGCTACCGGCATGTGGTCGAACGGCTCGCCCGGCGCAGCGAGATGTCGGAAGCGCAGGTCGCCAGGCAGGCGGTGACGCTTGCGGATGCAGCCGTTGCCGGGCACGGAACCGACGCAGCCGCAGCGCACGTGGGCCATTACCTGATCGGCACCGGCCTGCAACAGCTCGAGCGCGACATCGCATTCCGCGTACCGCTGCGATTGCGGCCGCATCGTCGCTTTGGACGCGTGCCATTGCGGACGTTTTTCGGGCCGATCGGGCTGTTGACGCTCGCGATCGGCGCCTTGTTGCTGCAGCAGTTGCACGCCGCCGGCTGGCATGGCTGGCCGTTGTGGACACTCGCCCTGCCCTGCGCACTGGCGGCCAGCGATCTCGGAATAGCCCTGGTCAACTGGGCCGCGACCCTGCTGGTCGCGCCGTGCGGACTGGCGCGGATGGACTATTCCGACGGCCTGCCAGCCGAGGCGCGCACCCTGGTCGTCGTTCCGACTTTGCTCGGCAGCGCAGCCGGAGTCGAGAGCCTGGCCGAGGCGCTGGAAGTGCGCTTCCTGGCCAATCGCGACCAGCACATCCACTTCGCCCTGCTCACCGACTTTCTCGATGCCGCGCAAGCGGACATGCCATCGGACAAGCCGCTGCTGGAGCTGGCACGGCAGCGGATCGCGGATCTCAACACGACGTACGCCAATCCGTCCGGCGAGGACCGGTTCTTCCTGCTCCATCGTCCGCGCAAGTGGAACGAGTCCGAGCGTGCGTGGATCGGACGCGAGCGCAAGCGCGGCAAGCTCGCCGACCTCAATGCCCTGATCCGCAAGGGCGATGCATCGGCGTTCGCGCTCGTCGAAGGCGATGCGCGCGTGCTCGGCAACGTCCGCTACGTGATCACGCTCGACACCGACACCCAGCTGCCGCGCGATGCCGCCCTGGAATTCGTCTCCACCCTCGCCCATCCCCTCAACCGCGCGCGCTGGAACGAACAGTCCGGCCGGGTCGAATCCGGATACGGCATCCTCCAGCCGCGCATCGGCGTGAGCCTGTCCGGCATGCAACGCTCGCGCTATGCGCGCTGGTTCGGCAGCGAGCCGGGCATCGATCCGTACACGCGGGCGGTTTCGGACGTGTATCAGGACCTGTTCGGCGAGGGATCGTTCATCGGCAAGGGCATCTACGATGTCGAAACCTTCGAACGTGCGCTGGCTGGCCGCTTCCCCGACAACGCGATCCTCAGCCACGACCTGCTCGAAGGCTGCTACGCGCGCTCGGGACTGATGAGCGACACCCAGTTGTACGAGGACTACCCGTCACGCTACGCGGCCGACGTCGCGCGCAGGCACCGCTGGATCCGGGGCGACTGGCAATTGCTGCCGTGGCTGCTGCCGCGCGTGCGTCGCGAGGATGGTTCGCGCGAGTCCAATCCCCTGTCCGCGCTGTCGCGCTGGAAAGTCTTCGACAACCTGCGTCGCAGCCTGGTCCCGGTGTCCCTGGTGCTGCTGTTCGCCCTCGGCTGGAGCGCGTTCGGCTCTCCGCTGGAGTGGACGCTCTCGCTGCTCGCGCTGCTGCTGGCCGCGCCGTTCGCCGCACTGGCGATCGAACTGGTGCGCAAGTCCGACGAGCTGCCGTTGCGCACCCATCTGGCCGGCGTGCTGCATGCGGCCTCGCGCCATGCCTTCCGCTTCGTGCTGCATCTGGCCTGCCTCCCGCACGAAGCCTGGTACTCGCTCGATGCGATCGTGCGCACGCTCTGGCGGCTGCTCATCAGCCGTCGTCGTCTGCTGCAATGGAAACCTTCGAGCGAGGTCGAGCGCACCCAGCGCGACAGTCCGGCCGCGTCGTTCCGTTCGATGTGGTTTGCGCCGGCACTGGCCATCGCGCTGGTGGCGTGGATCGCGCAGGCCCATCCCGGCACGCTGCCGATCGCGGCTCCGATCCTCGGGCTGTGGCTGCTGGCGCCGGCACTGACGTGGTGGATCAGCCGTACGCCGGCGCGTCCCCTCACCGCGCTCAGCGACGAGCAGGCGCGATTCCTCGGCCGGCTCGCACGCCGGACCTGGGCCTTCTTCGAGAGCAGCGTCGGGCCTGCAGACCACTGGCTGCCGCCGGACAACGTGCAGGAGCATCCGGTGCACATCGTCGCCCATCGCACGTCGCCGACCAATAT
>DATHOV010000215.1:0-8761 GCA_035484515.1 Lysobacteraceae bacterium | reverse complement strand
GTCCTGAAGAGGACAAGGGCAAGACCGACGCCAAGGATCCCGACCAGCATTGAGGGCAGTGGGAAGGGGGTCAGGCTCGTTTTTTCCGCACGGGAAAAATGAACTTGACCCCTTTTCCGTGGATGATGTAGCGCTGACGCCCTTCGTCGCACGGATGGTTGCCCGATGCGCTCCCTGATCCAGATGATTCGCGCGCGGCCGCGCCTGAGCAGTTCGACGCTGTTCGGAATCGTGGTCGCCGTCTACCCGTTCCACCTGCAGCTGGTGACCCGGTTGTTGCTCGGATGGAACGCCGCGGTGTGGCCCTACCTGTTGCTGATAGGGTGGCTGATGGCGCGGGCCACGCCGGTTCAGGTGCGCCGCATCGCCGAGCAGGAAGACAACATGGGCCTGTTCGTGCTGGCCTTCTTCTCCGTGGCCGCGGTCGCGAGTCTGGTGGCGATCGTCATGGAACTGTCGACCGTCAAGGGCCTGTCGAACCATTCCCGCCTGATGCACTACGCACTGACCGGAGGCACCGTCTTCGGAACCTGGTTCTTCGTCGGCACCCTGTTCACGTTCCACTACGCGCGCGTGTTCTACCAGGCGGACAAGGACCGCCCACCGCTGTATTTCCCCGACAACACACGCAATCCGAACTACTGGGACTTCCTGTATTTCTCCTTCACGATCGCCGCGGCCTCGGCGACCAGCGACGTGAACATCATGTCGCCCGCTCTGCGCAAGACCGCCCTCGCACAGACCGTCCTCAGCTTCTTCTTCAACGTCGCCGTCCTCGGGTTTGCGATCAACATCGCAGCCGGCGTCGTCGGAAACTGACCCCTTCCGCTACGGAAACCGGAAGTCCACCGGCCCTGTCATGTTGCGGCCATCGAACATCTGATTCCGATGCGGGCCATCGCGGTCGACCCAGTGCATGAACAGGTGCGCCGACCAGCGGTTGGGGTTCGGCGTCAAGCGGCCGTGGCGGTAATCGATGCCGCGATAGACCACTGCATCGCCGGGCGCCATCACGTATTCCGAATACGCCTCATCGCCGAAACCATCCTCTCCACGCTGCTTCTGCTCGCGATGACTGTCGGTCTTGGGCGTATCGGCGACCGCGAGGGCCCATGGAATTCCATCGGCATAGGCCAGGGTGAGCGACACCGAGTGTTCGCAGGCGGGTCGATCCGAATGGACGCGACAGACGTCACCTTGCTGGTAGGTGCGGAAATAGCTGTAGGTAGGCAGCAGATGCACGCCGGCGATGTCCTCGATCTTCGGCGTCATTCCCCAAAGGAAGGTCAACAACACCGGCCACGCTCCGGAGGGTGCTTCGTAGCAGGGCTTGTCGAGGATGCTCCTCGGCTGCACCAGCCAGCGTGCGCCGCTGTGCGCGACACCGAGCGCAGTCATATGCGCAATCGCAGCCGCGACTTCGGGCGACAGCAGGCCGCGCAACAGATCCGCGCCACCGGCCTTGTAGACGTCTGAAGCGCTCATGCGGAATTCCTACGGAATGGCCGATCGTCGGCAAGCCGGAGCACCGGAGTACAACGTTCGCCGGCCTCGACCGGAATCGCCCGGTGCATCACGCAGAAGGGAAAGCAGGTCGTGTCATCTGCTCCCGATCGAACCGTCGGCGAGTCGGGCTACCAAAAAAATCTCCAATTCCAACGCCTGTGAATTGCTCTGGGTCGTTAGCCCGACATCGACAGATACTTTCCCCGGACTGGCCGGCCCGGCGCCAACGTCCATCTGTCAGGAATATTCTTGCGATGCCCTGTGCAAAGTCAACTGGGCAATGGCAGGAACGCTGCCGCCATTTAGCCGCGAAGACCAATGGCAGGAGAGCAGGCCTCCCTTTTCCGGGTAGCTCGGCTGGGATGCCCGACTTCGATCCATCATGAGAGGTACCGGATCCAACGACCCAGCCTGCGCACTTCGTCACGGAAGGAAGCGGGTGGACGTTCGATCGCCCCGTCGACGACACGTGCCGGTGCTCATCGGCACGATGACGCCGCGCTGGATGGCATTGCGGCTCCTCGACGCGCCAGAGTGAACCGTCTGGACCCTGTTGCGGTTCCTCTACGCGCAAAGTGAACCGTCTGGACCCTGTCGCGCTTCCTCAACGCGCCAAAGTGAACCGTCTGGACCCCGTTGCGATTCCACTACGCGCCAAAGTGAACCGTCTGGACCCCGTTGCGGTTCCTCTACGCGTCGAAGTCGACCGTCTGGACCTCGTTGCGATTCCTCTACGCGTCAAAGTGAACCGTCTGGACCTCGTTGCGGTTCCTCTACGCGTCAAAGTGAACCGTCTGGACCTCGTTGCGATTCCTCTACGCGTCAAAGTGAACCGTCTGGACCTCGTTGCGGTTCCTCTTCGCGCCAAAGGCAACCGTCTGAACAGCGGTTCGCGCGAGCTTGCTGGAAAGCACATCCCTACGCCTCGTTTGCGGAAGCCGAGCGTCGTACTTCAGGGACAGACCACGGTTTTCCGCATGTCGAAAGCGGGTAAAGCAGGGGCCAGGTTCATTTTTTTCGTGCGGGGAAAATGAACCCGACCACTCCATCCTAAGGCGGAATGCCGCCGGCACCCTGCAGTACCAGATCGATGTTTGCAATCGCCGTTGCATCGGACGACCTGAACCGGATCGTGTTGGTCCCGGTTTTCACCTCGGACAGCGATACCGGTACCGCAATCGTCTTGGCACCGCACAGCACGATGCCGTTCTGGGTGTAGCAGGCGCCGAACGGCCAGGGCTGATGGTGCCAGGCGCCGTCGTTGATGCGATAGCTCACGGTCACCGGGTTGTAGGTGAAATAGTTGAATGTAAGCAGCGCACCCACCGCGCTATCGACGCCGGATACGTTGTGCACGGTGACGGTGAGCGGCGCCGCATCGGCCGCGGTGGGCACGTTCCAGCCCAGATTCAGCAGGCCGGGATAACCCTCGATCGGCGCCAGGTTGTCGAGGACGTCGAAGGTCAGGTCCCGCGGCAGGACCGGGCCATCGAAACCGACGTTGTCCCAGGTGAAGGTATGCGTGCCCTGGTCGGGGCCATCCTTGTCGCCGTTGTAGTGGACGTCTTCGAGCCAGATCAGGCCACGCGTAAGCGTCAGCGCCATGTTGCTGATCACGGCGATTTTCTTGAGCGGCGTCCTGGTACCGGCGTCCGTGCCATAGACGACGATCCGGTCCTGCGACACCCGCAGCTCGAATCGATTCATGTCTCCCGGCCCCGAAGACGCCTTGACGCAACCCACGGCCGTCACCTTGATGGGGCCGACACCCACATCCGTGAAGGAGTCGTTGCTGACATAGTTGTTGACGACGACAGCCGAATCCACCGTGATGACCGGAACATCGGCTGGCTCATCGGGGCATATGAAGCGGACGCCGCATCCTGGCGTGTTCGCCGGACAGTAGGCGGCAAAGCGCACACCGAAGCCGTTCTTCGGGACCGATTGCAACGAGCTGAAATGAGTGAACGGAGCCGGCACCGGTTGATCGGTGTACCAGAGTTCGGGCCACGCACGATGATTCCCGTGGCTGTCGTCGCTCACATCGAAGGTGATGGTGCCGGTACGCCCGGCGATATCGAACGGCTGCTTGGGATACATCGCAAGCGAGGTGACATTGTGCTGATCGTCCACCGACTCGACGACTTCGCCATTGCAGATCTCGACATCGGTCGGCGGCTGCACCGTAATGTCCTGGCCGCAATGCTGCATCGTCGACGGCGACACGTCGTAGTACTGTTCCTGCCCGAAGTTCGTACTGCCGAGTTGTCGCGAAACGCCCCAGAGCGTTCCGTCAAGTTGCCCGGACCGATTGCTGATCGGGGCAGGCGCATCGAAGGTTTCGCAGAAGGCGGCATTTGCAAGGCCGCAGTGGGGTCCCGCGGCGTGGGCAGGATGCATCGCCGCCAGCAGAAGCAGCGCGAGGATGCGTGATCCATTCGGGAGTCTGCAAGACATCGCCATCCATCTCCGCTCGTTGCGGTGTTCAAACACTATCACGGCCGGCAGCTGCGTCGATGGCTCTCCTGGACGAGAGCAACACGGGTTTTCCCGCCCTTTTCCAGCAAACGTACAAAGGCGGAAAGAGGGGACACTCAGCCCGGCATAACGGCGAAATGGGGCACCTTTCCCCGTTGCCGAGAAGTTGCCGGGCCTCGAGGTTCTAGCCGCGGTCGGTTCGCGCGAGAGCGGTACGCAACGGATGCAGGACCGAGCCGTACAGATGGGCGCGTGCAGTGTCCCGTTGCAGGGGCTGGCGCACCTGCCCGGCGCTGAAGGTCCGCACGGCGCGGCTGGAGCGGTGGAACTCGAGGCAGGCCGGATCGAACGGCAGATCGAGGAACGCCAGCAGCCGGCGCGTCTGCGTTTCCGGTTCGCGCAGCAGGTCCTCGTACACGTGTACGAAAAAACGGTCGGGATGGCGCACCCGCCAGGCGCGGCTCAGGCGATCGTAGTCGCGCCAGTAGGCGGCGAGTTCGTCGAGGTCGTAGCTGAAGAAGTTGCCGAATGCGAAGAGCTGGCGGAAGCAAGCCAGGCAGGTTTCGACCGGATCGCGGCGGCAGTCGATGAAGCGCGCGCCCGGGAGCATGGCTGCGGCGGCGCCGACCAGCGGCCAGTTGAGCAGGCTCTTGTCGGTGAAGCGCGGCGCATTCCCGCACCAGCGCGCGGTGCGTGCGAGGTAGTCTTCGCCGAGCCGCCGCCAGTCCGTCGGCGAGGCATCGGCGACCCAGTCCGGGAACCCGCGTCGACGCCGTTTCGATTCGTCCAGCAGCACGTCGTTGAGGTCCGGCAGCTCACCCGAGCCTTCGACCTCCGGATGCGCGGACAGGATCTGCTCGACGAGGGTGGATCCGGAGCGCGGCATGCTGACGAGAAAGATCACCTCGCTGCCCTGGTGGGCATCGGCTGCGGTGGCGATCGGCTTCGCGAATGCGGCGTCGATCGCGTCGACCTCCCGGCTGAAGGCGCGTGCGTCCCATTCCGCGCGGCGACGCGCGAGCCGGTTGGTCGCGACGAGGACTGGAAATGCGGCACGGTACAGGCGCTGGTCCTCGAGAGCCTTGGACAACGCGTAGCCGACGAAGACGCGATCGGAATCGCTCAGCGAGCTGTCTTCGTGCAGGCGACGCAGCGCCGACACGTCGTCCACCGACAACGGCACGATCTTGATGTTGGCCAACTGGAACCACGCACGCGGCGCGTAGCCGCGATCGGTCAGGCAGGTGCGGTAGCAGGATACGGCGGCGTCGAGGTCGCCCAGGTTCCTGAGGACATCGCCCAGTGCGCCGCGCGCGGTCGCGAACGCCGGGTCGCAGTCCAGCGCGCGCTCGTATGCCGACTTCGCTTGATCGGGGCAGGCGTTCGCCGCATGGACCGTGGCGAGACCGTACCAGGCGATCTTCGAGGTCGGCGCGCGCTCGGTGGCGGCAAGGCAGACGGCGATCGCGCCTTCCATATCGCCGCTCGCCCGCAGGGCGTCGCTCAGTTCGACGCTCAATTCCGCATCGTCCGGCCGCAGGCGCAGCGCCGAGCGCAGCGAGAGGACCGTCGCGACGAGGTCGCCGCGACGCTGCTGCTCCCGTGCCTGCGCCCTCAAGGCGACGAATCGTTCCGGCGCTGCATCGAACGGGTCGGACGGCGCGGGTCCGGGGTCGAACGAACGGCTGCCTTGCGGCGCTTCGGGAAGCAATCGTGCGGGATCGGCGATTCCAGCGGCGTGCAGCGTGATGCCGCCCGCGGTGCCGGGGACGGGCGATGCCGGATGCGACCCCGCACCGTGTGCGGGCGCCTGCGAATGCGCTGAGGCCCTGTCGTCGTTTGCTGGCGAGAACTCGTGGCCCACGACGTGTCGGCTCTTCGGAGGGCGAATCGGCAGATGCTAGAGGCCGCGGATTAAGAATTTCTGCGTTTGCTTCCGGATCGTGGTCGACCGGCTTCGCTGTTGAGAAGCGCTTGCGACTGCGCGGGGACGACAAGTGGAACGACCCGAGGATCGGGTTGATCCGCCTTCTCGTCGTTTCCGGATCGACATGGAATTCGCGTTCTACAATGGAACCGCGGATTCTGCAGAGCTCTCCTGGAGAGATATCCCATGAAGCACCGTCCCGCATCGCCGCGCAGCCTCCGCCCGAGGCCGATCACGATGTCCGTCGCGCTCGCGTGCGCGGCGTTGGTTTCCGGCACCCTCGCCTTCGATGCATGTGCCGCGGGCGGCGTAGCCTCCGGTCCTGCCGCGAGCGCCTTCGCGACGGTTGCCGGCAGTACGCGATTGCACCAGGGCGAGGCTGTGATCGGCGCGTTGCCGATGGAGCAGCCGATCCATGTCGAAGTCGCGTTGAAGTTGCGCAACCGCGAGCTGCTCGATGCCTTCATCGCGAACAACGCAAGGAACCAGGTCAGCGGCAACGCCGTGCAATCGATGACGTCCGCGCAGGTCCTCGCGAACCACGCGCCGACGCAGGCTCAGGCGCAGCGGGTCGTGGACTATCTGGCCCGCAGCGGATTCAGCAACATCGCAATCGCGCCGAATCGGCTGCTGGTGTCGGCCGATGGCACGGCTTCGAGCGCGCGCGCGGCCTTCACGACGAGCTTCGCGCAGGTGCGCACGCGCGATGGCCGCATCGCGTTCGCGAACATCGACGACGTGCGGATTCCGGCCGCGTTGCAGGACACCGTGGTGGCGGTGCTGGGCCTGCAGACCGTGCACCAGATGCGCACGGCCGCTACCGGAGTGGCGCGCGGCGGCACCATGAGCACTCCCTACACCCCGACTGCGAAGGGTCACGACCCGCTGGATTATTCCTCGATCTATGGCGGCGGTGGCGTGGGAACGGCGCGGGGCGTGATCGTGGGCATCGTGACTGCCGGCGCACTCACCCAGACCATCGCAGATCTCGACCAGTTCACCGCGAACAACGGACTGGCCACGGTCAAGACCCAGACGTACAACTCCAACGGAAAGTCCAGCAGCGATTACGGCGAAGCCGAATGGGACGAGGACAGCCAGGCCATCGTCGGCATGGCTGGCGGTGAGGTCGGCGGTATCGCCTTCTACAACAGCCCGGATCTCACCGACGCCGATCTGGCCGCCAACTTCAACAAAGTGGTCACCGTCAACACGGCGAAGATCATCAGCGCCTCGATAGGGTTTTGCGAAACCGACGAAAGGAATTCCGGGGCGACGACAGCCGACGACCAGATCTTCGAAGTCGGCGTTGCGCAGGGCCAGACCTTCGCCTTCGCCAACGGCGACTTCGGCGCCGACGAATGCGACAACGGCGGCACGACGCCGCTCTATCCGGCCGCATCGCCGTATGTGGTGGCGGTGGCCGGCACCACCCTCACCGCGACCGCCACGACCTGGAGCAGCGAGGTCGTATGGAACGAACTGGCGACGAAGGGCTGGGCTTCCGGCGGCAGCCTGAGCACATTCGAACCCGCGCCGTCCTGGCAGAAAGCCTTGCTGCCCGCCGGCTCAACGCGCGGGGTGGCGGACGTCGCATTCGACGCCGATCCGAATACCGCCGAGCACGTCATCATCTACGGGCAACTCCAGCAGCGCGGCGGCACCAGCATGGCGACGCCACTCTTCGCGGGCCTGTGGGCGCGCGTGATCGCGGCGCGGGGAACGAATGTCGGTTTCGCCGCGCCACTGATCTATGGCCTGCCGGCGTCCGACTTCCACGACATCACCGTGGGCAACGATGGCGCCGAGAGTGCTGCCGTGGGCTACGACCTGGCCAGCGGTCGCGGCAGCATGATCGCGGGCACGGTCATCGACGACCTGGGCGGCCTCGGCCATACGCCTCCGGCGGCGAGCTTCGGCTTCACCACGACGGGCCTGGCCGCGCATTTCAGCGACACCTCCACCGACAGCGACGGCACGATCGCCTCGCACCTGTGGCGCTTCGGCGATGGCGGCACCGCGTCGTCGGCGAATCCGGGCCACACCTATGCCGCGGCCGGCGTCTACGACGTCACCGAGACGGTCAAGGACAACCAATCGGCCAGCAGTCTTGCAAGCCACACCGTGACGATCGGTTCGGCACAGTTGCTCGGCAATCCCGGCTTCGAGACCGGGACGGCAGCGCCCTGGAGCATCACCGCGAACGTGCTCGTCCATGGCCCGGTGCACGCACACAGCGGGCAATGGTTCGCCGAGATAGGTCAGGGCGGCACCGGAGCGCATACCGATACCGTCTCGCAGTGGGTCACGATCCCGGCCGGCAAGACCTCCGCCACGCTGTCGTTCTACCTGGACATTGGGACCACCGACGACATCCTCCCGAACAACGATGTGTTGTCGGTCAAGGTCATCGGCCCGGCTGGCGCAACCCTTGCCACCCTCGCGACCTACGACAACCTGTCGGCCACCGGCCAATATGTCCTGCGCAGCCTCGACATGACGCCCTGGATCGGGCGGAAGGTGCAGATCGCCTTCGTCGGCGCCAACAATGCGACGCTGCAGACCACGTGGAGCCTCGACGATGTGACGCTGAACGTGGAGTAGGGGGCAGGTATACGAAACAAAGGGGCCAGCGTTGAAGCGAAAAATGAGGCGAGTGCTTCCTCGGGATGACAAAACGGATTGCGCTTCGCCGCGCAATGAGTGCTTTGGACTGGCTCGGGAACCAAAGACACCTAAGAATGGGGACGACCCCGGAGGTGTTGAATGGTACGGCAACGGTTTACGGCGGAGTTCAAGCGAGAGGCTGTTCGTCTGATGCAGCAAGGTGACAAGCCGGTCGCCCAACTG
>DATHOV010000214.1:0-2270 GCA_035484515.1 Lysobacteraceae bacterium | reverse complement strand
GAGAAGGCGGGGCTCAAGGGCATCTTCCAGATGCGCGTGCTCGACAGCAAGTCGGCCTTCGTCGGCCCCGGCATCGCCGTGCAGGAAGGCGTGCGCATGATCGAGGCCGGCGAGCACCACAACAACATCCGCGAGCGGCTGGAGTTCCTCGCCGACAACACCTACGCTTACATGGTGCCGCGCGACCTGTTCCACCTGCGCGCGAGCATCGTCAAACGCGGCGACAAGAGCCTGCCCTGGCACCGCGCCGCGCTCGGCACCCTGCTCGACATCAAGCCGATCCTGCAGATCTACCGCGGCGACACGGCCACGGTCGGCAAGGCGCGCGGTTTCGACGCGGCCGCTGTGGCCCTGTTCAAGTACGCCGAGGGACGGGTGAAAGCCGGCCTGCTCTCGCCGCACGTGAACCTCAGTTACGGCGGCGAGTTGAGCAAGCTGTACGCCCTGCCCGGTTACGACAAACTGATGCGCACCTGCGAGGAGCATGGGGCCCAGGTGATGACCGCGGTCATGAGCATCACCGCGATGGTGAACGTGGGCGAAGGCGCGGTCACGATCGCGTTCGCCTCGCCGCCGCACGAGGCCAAGTTCGAATGAGCCGGCGGTCCCGGAGCTGACTGCGGTTTCGCCTTCCGCCAAGCCTTCCCGGATCGCGCCCTGACCGCCTCCGGGATACCTGCACGCGCGCTCGAATCGCGCGAGACCATCCGAGTCGGCTAGACTTCCGCTGTTTGTCCGCCCTCGCGAGGGAGGAAAACCGGAGGCACGCGTCGCGTGTCGCCATTCCACAACGGAGGCTGCCAGTGACCGCACCGATGCACACGGGATCGCACATGAAGTTCCGCCGCATCCTGCTCAAGCTGTCGGGCGAGGCGCTGATGGGGCGCGAGGATTACGGCATCGATCCGGAAGTGATCGGCCGGCTGGCGCGCGAAATCATCGAGGCGCAGCAGGCCGGCGTCGAAGTCGGACTGGTGATCGGCGGCGGCAACATCTTCCGCGGCGCGGGCCTCGCGGCCGGCGGCATGGACCGGGTGACCGGCGACCACATGGGCATGCTCGCCACGGTGATGAACGCGCTGGCGATGCAGGACGCGCTGGAGAAGCTCGGATCGAAAGTCCGCGTGATGAGCGCGCTCAAGATCAACGAGGTCTGCGAGGATTTCATCCGCCGTCGCGCGATCCGCCATCTCGAGAAGGGCCGCATCGTCCTGTTCGCGGCGGGCACCGGCAACCCGTTCTTCACCACCGACTCGGCCGCGGCCCTGCGCGCGGTCGAGGTCGGCGCCGACCTGCTGCTCAAGGCGACCAAGGTCGATGGCGTGTACGACTCCGACCCGAAGAAGAACCCCGACGCGCATCGCTACGAGCAGCTCGGCTACGAGGAAGTGATCGCGCGCAACCTGCAGGTGATGGACACCGCCGCGATCGCCCTGTGCCGCGACCACGAAATGCCGCTGCGCATCTACGACATGACCAAGGCCGGCAACCTGATGCGCATCCTGCGCGGCGAGGCGGTCGGTACGCTGGTGCACCGCACGAAATAGGGATGGCCTGAACAAGACCATCGTGGTCTTGTTCGGACGCACCGAGTCCGGCACGTGTCCGGACTCGGTGCGCGCGCTTCTCAACAGCGAAGCTGGTCAATCCCTGAACTTGTTCAGAGATTCCCGATAGATCGCGCCTGCGGGCGGGCAATCCGTCCGCCAGCGCATGGCTTGTCCCGTATAATCGGCCGTTCGCCGCCGCAGGGAGCCGCCACTCATGCTCAACGAGATCAAGAAGGACGCGCAGACCCGCATGCACAAATGCGTGGAGGTGCTGCGTCACGACCTGACCAAGCTGCGCACCGGGCGCGCGAGCACGGCCCTTGTCGATCATCTGAAGGTCAACTACTACGGTTCGGAGACGCCGTTGACCCAGGTCGCCAGCGTCGCGGTCACCGATGCGCGCACGCTGACCATCACGCCGTGGGAAAAGGGCATGGTCGGCGCCGTCGAGAAGGCGATCCTCGCCTCCGACCTCGGCCTGACGCCGAACACCGCCGGTACCGTGATCCGCATCAACCTGCCTGCCCTCACCGAGGAGCGTCGTCGCGAGCTTGGCAAGCACGTCGCGCACGAGGGCGAGAACGCCAAGGTCGCGGTGCGGAACGTGCGCCGCGACGCGATGCACCAGGTCAAGGAACTGCTCAAGGAAAAGAAGATCACCGAGGACGAGGAATCCCGCGCGGAAACCGAGATCCAGAAGTTCACCGACAAGGCGATCAA
>DATHOV010000213.1:0-6152 GCA_035484515.1 Lysobacteraceae bacterium | reverse complement strand
AGGTATTGCAGGTGGCCGCGCAGCAGCAGGCCGAGCGGGTCGAAGGTGCGGCGCGTGGCGGTGCGGGCGCCGATGGAGCGGTACTTGGCGACGAGCTTCACGCGGCGGGCGATCGCGTGCTGCACGTCGGCGAGCACCTTGGCGTCGATGCGCGGCGGCAGCAGCGCGAAGGCGGGTGGGGCGACGGCGATCCGCGAGGGCCAGTCCTTCCATCCCGATGAGGACAGTTCGCGCTCGGCGGCGTCGAACAGCGGCGCGAGGTCGTCGAGGACGGTCCTGGGCAGCAGGGTGGCCATGTGCTTGCGCACGACGGCCAGCGCGAGGCACTGCGAGGCGTTCAGGCGCGGAAGGAAGTCGACGCTTGCCTGCTTCTCCCAGCTCCAGCGATGGGTCTTGCCGCTGTCGTCGACGACCAGCGGGAAGCGCGCGGACATCGCGTGCAGGTCGCGTGCGACGGTGCGCCGCGTGGGCTTCTGACCCTCGGCACGCAACCCGTCCACGAGCGCGGCGACGGTGATCGACTGCGGCGCGGCGGGGATCAGCCGCAGCATCGTCCACTGGCGTTCCAGGGTGGCGTAGCTCTCGATTTCCATGGGCTGGATCGTTCGCTGGGGCGGGGAAGAATGTTGTACCGGATCTGGCCACTAGTTGGCCAGATGGTGTGGACAATGCGCTTTCACCAACGACGAGACCGTGTCATGAAACGCCCGAGCTTCCACCGTGAACCAGCAGCCATCCGCGAGATCGCGTCGGCCTGCCGCTACTTTGCCGAAGACGAGGACATGTGGATGTCCGGCGGATTCGCGACGCGGCTCGGCGGCTGCCGCGATCACGGCGACATCGTCCGCATCATCCTGGAGGAAGAGTTCCTTGCGAGCCGAGGAAACGGTCGGGGCTACAGCGGATCACGTTGCGTCACGAGCGGATCGAACTGCATCGCCAGCGGATCCAGCTGGATCCCGAGCGGATCCAACTGTGTCGCCAGCGGATCCAGCTGGATCGCGAGCGGATCCAACTGCATCCCGAGCGGATCCAGTTGTATGGCCAGCGGATGCAACTGCATCCCGGGCGGCTCCAGTTGCCTGCGTGCGCCGACAGCTGGATCCACTGTGGATCCAGTTGGATCCCGAGCGGATCAAGTTGACTGCCATGCGGACGAAGTTGAAGCGCGTGGAGATGCAGTTGGATCGTGTGCAGATCCCGTTGACTGCCGTGCGGATGCAGTTGGATCCGCTGCGGATCCAGTTGGGTCCGCGCGGATCCGGTTGCACCCGCAGCGCAGGCAGTTGCCTTTCCAGCAGATCAGGCTTTCGTTCGAGGCGGTGTGCGTGCCCTGCGGGGCCCGCAGGCCACAGACGACGCGGCCGCAGACGGTCACGCGGCGATCCCAGGTGTGTCCGTCCAAGCATCCGGATGGGTACATCGAGGCGCTCGGCGACCCGGCCCTCGGGAACGGACTTGCAGCACTTCGATTCAGGACATTCGAACATCTCGCGGCACCCGAAAGGGCCGCACACAAATACGGAGAGTCATCATGAGCAGCAACAGCAACACCCCCGTTGTCTCGCCCCTCGCCAGCGCCATCGCCGAGGCCCTTCCTTCCGCCGCCGCCGGAACGAGCGTCAACCCGGTCAAGCTCGCGACCACGTGGCTCGCCCGCGACACCGACGTGCAGCTCGTCAACGACACCAGCAGGATCCTCTCGATGATGGCGGGGAACACTGCGATCTACCCGTCGCCGTTTCCGACGCTCGCGGTGATCACGACGCAGTTCACTGCGTTCGCCGCAGCCGTCAATGGGCTCGATCGCAGCAAGGCGTCGACGGTACGGCGCGACCAGACGCGCACGACGCTCGTGCAGGGGCTGAAGGATCTCGCCCTGTACGTACAGCACGCCTCGGGCGGGGATCCCGACAGGATCCTCGCCGCGGGTTTCCCGCTGCAGCGCAAGCGTGGCCCCGCGCCGGGCGCACCGCAGGCGCCGAAGGAACTGCGCGTGCGGCAGTCCCCCGTGAGCGGTCGTCTCCTGGCGCGCTGCAAGGCGGTGCCGAACGCGAAGTCCTACCAGTGGCGCATCGCGACGGTGGCCGCACCGACGGCGTGGACGACCTTCGACATCGTCACCGTCGCGCGCTTCACGTTCGACGCACTCGCCGCGGGCACGCAGTACGTCGTGCAGGCCAGGGCGATCACGCGCGGCGGGGCGAGCAACTGGAGCGACAGCGTGGCGATGTACGCGAACTGATCCTTGGTGGTTGGGTTGGATGCATGGGTGCGGGAAATGGAGAGCCGGGCCCTGCGGGGCCCGGCGATTTGTTGTTGACCACGATCGTGTCGGCGGGGAGCAACACCATCCCCACCCCAGCCCTCCCCTTGAAGGGGAGGGAGACAAGCGAGGCCGTGAAGCCCTCCCCTTCAAGGGGAGGGTTGGGTGGGGATGGTGTTGCGAAGTGCTAACCGTCCGTCCCGCGACCGCTCGTAGTCCCGGCCCTACCTCTTGCGAACATGCGCGATTGTGCTCTGTCGCCCACTCATCCATATCTCCACGCGTCGCGACAAAACCACACGGAAAAATGATGGGAACGTTTCTTCCTGGGACTGCCTGGGATGGGATGACTCTCGGTCATTGAATTCGTCACCCTCACGTCGTCGATAAGCCAAGTCTGTTGCCCAAGTCGCATCTGATCGACCATGTTCGGTTTTCCGAGAGACTTGACGAGCGCTACCGCAGCCTTGCGATAAGTCCGATTGCGGGCTCTTGGTTTGTCGTTGCGAAACTGGACTTCGATCAGTTGGCCGTCTGGGTGGGTGACGAAGTTGAACCAGAAAAGAGCCTTGAATCCCAGCAATTCGAACCTGAGCATCGAGGGCCCGCCACAAAGCGCGATCTGGAATTTGTCTTCCGGTATGAGCCGAAACAGATCCCCTTGCGATATGAGCCAGGGGATCGTGATGCCGAACGCGGGAATTGGAATTCCTTCGCGCAAGTCAGGCGAGGCAATCATCTCAACGGCGAGTCAAGCTCGCTGTCCGTCAAAGCACTTCCGAAGCGAAATCCGCCAGCCGCGACCGCTCGCCACGCCGCAGCGTGATGTGCGCGCTGTGCGCCCAGTTCTTGAAACGGTCCACCGCGTAGGTCAGGCCCGAGGTGGTCTCGGTGAGGTAGGGCGTGTCGATCTGTTCGACGTTGCCCAGGCAGATGATCTTGGTGCCGGGTCCGGCGCGGGTGATCAGGGTCTTCATCTGCTTGGGCGTGAGGTTTTGCGCCTCGTCGATGATCAGCCAGCGGCTCAGAAAGGTCCGGCCTCGCATGAAGTTCAGCGAACGGATCTTGATGCGGGCGGCGAGAAGATCATTCGTCGCCGCGCGGCCCCAGGCGCCGCCTTCCTGCGGGGTGCGGGTGAGCACTTCGAGGTTGTCGGTGAGCGCGCCCATCCACGGCGTCATCTTTTCCTCTTCGGTGCCGGGCAGGAAACCGATGTCCTCGCCGACGCTCACCGTCGCGCGGGTCATGATGATCTCGCGGTAGCGCTGCTGGTCCATCGTCTGCGCCAGACCCGCGGCGAGCGCGAGCAGGGTCTTGCCGGTGCCTGCGGTGCCCAGCAGGGTGACGAAATCGATCTCCGGATCCATCAGCGCGTTGAGCGCGAAGTTCTGCTCGCGGTTGCGCGCGGTGATGCCCCACACCGAACGCTGCGAATGACGGAAGTCGTCGACGATGCGCAGGGTCGCGCGCTCGCCCTCGGATTTCGCCACGCACAACTCGACCTCTTCCTCGCCGGGCATGTAGAGGAACTGGTTCGGATACCAATCCTCGTCGTCGCGGCGCTTGACCTCGTAATAGGTGCGGCCTTTCTCCGGCCAGCTGCGCAGGTCCTTCTCGTGGTGGTCCCAGAAGTCCGTCGGCAACTGCGCGGCGCCGGTGAAGAGCAGGCTGAAGTCGTCCAGCGCGCGGTCGTTGGTGTAGTCCTCGGCGACGATGCCGGAGATCGACGCCTTGATCCGCATGTTGATGTCTTTCGACACCAGCACGACCGGCACGCCGGGATCGGAATGGCGCAGATCTATGACCGCGGCGAGTATCTGGTTGTCGGGCAGGATCGTCGCGGCTTTCTTTTTCGCCTCGCCGCCGTGCACCTGGAAGCGCAGGTTGCCGATGCTGTCGCTGGTCTTGAGCTGGATGGCCTTCGGCCGCATCAGCTTGAGGCCCGATTCGATCTTGCTGGCGCCGTTGGTCTCGATCAGTTCGTTGATGAAGCGGCTGACCTGGCGCGCGTTGCGGCTGACTTCCGAATTGCCTTTCTTGGCGGCGTCGAGTTCCTCGATCACCATCATCGGCAGGTAGACGTCGTGTTCCTCGAACTTGAACAGGGCGGTCGGGTCGTGCATGAGCACGTTGGTGTCGAGGACGTAGATGCGCTTTCCTTTGGTCACGGCGTTCCGCCTCGCTTGTTTGATTGATCGGGAGATTGGACATCCTGTCCAGCTCCCGATGCGCGCGAGGCAAGGAGACCTTGCCTCGCGCTTCGCATCCGCCTAGCGGGCGGATGCGGTCGGCACATCCGTGTGCCGAAAGAGCATCGGGGATTGGAAGGGTGCGGTGGTCGTGCAGCATGCGTTGTGCGCACGGCGTGGCTGGATGTTTCGTGCGTGAGGAGCACGCTACGGGGCCGCCTTGCGGTGCTGCTTGAGGGACTCGAGCACGGCTTCGGCGTGGCCGGGGACTTTTACCGGGCGCCAGAGGTCGCGGATCGTGCCGCCCGGGTCGATCAGGAAGGTGGTGCGGACGATGCCGAGCACCTTCTTGCCGTACATGTTCTTCTCGTGGATCACGTCGAAGGCCTTGCACAGTGCTTCGTCGCCGTCGCTGACGAGGTCGAACTTGAAGCCCTGCTTCGCGCAGAAGTTCTGGTGCGACTTCACCGAGTCGCGCGAGACGCCGAGCACGGTCGCGCCGAGTCGCTTGAACTTCGGCAGCAGGGCGTTGAAGTCGTTGCCTTCGATGGTGCAGCCGGGGGTGCTGTCCTTCGGGTAGAAGTACAGCACGAGCCATTTGTCTGAGTAGTCGGCGAAGCTGGCGGTGGCGCCAGTGGAGAGGGTGAATGCGAGCTGGGGAATGCGGTCGCCGATGTCGGGCATCAGATTCTCGTGGGCAGGGGCCGTCAGAACTTCATCGGATCCATGATCGCGTCCAGCTTGCGGACAGGCCGTCGCGGAACTCCAGGGAATGGTCGCATGTCATCAGAACTTCATCGGATCCATGATTGCGTCCAGATTCAAATGGTCGCAGAACTCCAGGAAATCGTCGCGCAGGGCGGCGATGTGCATGCTGGTGGGCACGCCGATCGTGACCTGTGCAGTGAACATTTCGGCGCCGGTCTGCATCGCGCGGTAGCGCGAGCAGTTGAGCGCCTCGATGGTGATGCCGAGGCGGTCGAAGAAGTCGGCGAGCTGGAACAGGATGCCGGGCTTGTCGGCAGCCACGACCTCGACGATGTAGGGCAGCAGGTTGGTCTGCAGCGGCTTGGGCGAGGTGCGGTTCCACATCAGCTTGAGGTTCTTCTCCTCGCGCTCGAGCCGGGACAGCATCGATTCGAGCTTGGCCACCGCGTCCCACGAGCCCACCGCGAGCGCGGTTACCGACACGTCGTGGCCGACCGTGGACAGGCGCGCGTCGGCGAGGTTGCAGCCGCTCTCGGCGATGCGCCGGCTCAGGGCGAGCAGGGGCGAATCGGGGTGCGCTGCGCTGGCATTGATCAGCAGGTGGTTCTCGTTCGCTGCGGGACGGCTGGACGGTTCGCTGGTCAATTTCGGTCCGTTGCGGCGAGCGGGAGGCATGGCATCAGGCACTTGGGCGGATCGCAGGCGGAAAGCCGACCGTGAACAATTGGCCGAACGGGCCGACCACACTGGCGCCAGCATACTGGTCGCGACTCGCGTGCCGCAAGTCGGATCACGTGGAATGGCGCCCCTGCGATCTGCGCCGAGCACTGCGGAACCGCTGAACAAGTTCAGAGGTTGACCAGCTTCGCTGTCGAGAAGCGATTCCGCGGTGCATGGATGCACCGCCGCGAACAACGACGCAAGTCGTTGATGATTCGGTCCATCCCTGGACCTCACCTTCGCTTTGCGAAGGCCGGCTTCGCCGTTCC
>DATHOV010000212.1:0-2888 GCA_035484515.1 Lysobacteraceae bacterium | reverse complement strand
GCGGGCACGCAGTTCGGTGATCTTCATCTGCCCGGTCTTGTACGCCAGCGCCTGGCCGGGCATAGCGATGTAGCGTTCGACTTCGGCGATCACATCGGTCTTGCTCATCGCCGAGTTGTCGAGCATGTACTGGATCGCCTGGTCGCGGGTCCAGCCCATGCTGTGGATACCGGTGTCGACGACCAGGCGCATCGCGCGGAACTGCTCGTTCTGCAACTGGCCGAATTCCTGGTAGGGATCGGTGTACATGCCCAGCTCGTAGCCGATCGTCTCGCAGTACAACGCGTAGCCTTCGATGTAGGCGGTGAATCCGCCGAAGCGGCGGAACATCGGCAGGCCGGTCTGTTCCTGCTGGATCGAGAGCTGGAAGTGGTGGCCCGGGATCGCCTCGTGCACGAACAGGTCTTCCATCTCCCAGTTCTTGCGCGAGGGCAGGTCGTAGGTGTTGACGTAGAAGATGCCGGGGCGCTTGCCGTCCTCGCTCGGCGGCTGGTACGAACCGCCGGCGGCCGATTGCGCGCGATAGGCCTCGACCTTGCGGATCTCGAACTTCGCCTTCGGCCGGATCGAGTAGTCGCGCGGCACGCCCTTCATCACCTTCGCGTACACGCTGTTGTAGCCGTCGAGCAGCGCCTGTTCGCTCTTGAAGGTGAAGCGCGGATCGGTGTTGAGGTAATGGAAGAACGCGTTGAGGTCGCCCTTGAATCCGACCTTCACCCGCAGCGCGTCGATCTTGCCCTTGATGCGCGCGACCTCGGCGAGGCCGATCGCGTGGATCTGCTCGGGCGTCTCGTCGGTGGTCGTCTGCGTACGCACGGCGTAGGCGTACCAGGCCTTGCCGTCGGGCAGGTCGGAATAGCCGACGGTATCGCGCGCGTGCGTCATGTAGTCGTTGGCAATGTAGTCGCGCAACTTGTGGTACGAGGGCATCAACTGGTCGGCGATCAGGTGGCGATACGCATCGGTCAGGCGCGCCTTGTCGGCGGCGGAGAAGTCCTTGGGCATGTTCTTGATCGGGCCCCAGAACTCGGTGTCCTCGGGCTTGTCCTTGATCACCGCGTCGAGCTGCGGCACCACCTTCACCATCAGCACCTTCGGCTGCACGATGCCCTGCTTCACGCCCTCGCGCATGTTCTCGATGGCGGTGTCGTAGATCGCCGGGATCTTGCTCGCGCGCGCAAGCCAGTTGTCGTAGTCCTTCACCGTCTGGAACGGCTGCGCGTCGGTGCCCGAGCCCAGTTGCACCGCGAGCAGGGCGAGGTTGTTGAACTGGTCGATCGGCAGCAATTCGCCGTGGAAACGTTCGCCGTCGACTGCGTCCTGCTGCTGCTTGATGAAGATGTTGTACGACAGCAGCGCCTGGCCGGTGAGTCCGTCCGGGCCGATCGCCTTCGCCCTGGCGAGCCAGTCCTCGTTGAAGCGATTGGTCTCGTTGATGTAGTCCTTGGTCAGGAAGTTCGGCAGCTGGTCGTTGTAGCGCGGGTCGCCGACGAAGGTCGCCTCGATCGGGTTGAGCTTGAGCGAAGCCTCCCAGAAATCGGCGTAGAACTTGTCGAGTTGCGCGGCCTTGTCGGAAGCCGGTGCGCTGCCGGGTTGCATGGCGGTGGATGTCATCGCCGTATCCTGGGCGAAGACGGGCGTCGCGGCCAGCAACGTGGCGGCGATGGCGAGGACGAGTACGGACTTGTGCATCGGAAACCCCTTGGATTGCGTGATGAGAATTCTGGCTGCGCACGGATGCGCCGATCCGAAACCCGCAGTCCCTGCAGGTTTCGAGCTTTCGTGAAGTTGCGTGGTGGACGCCATCGTGACGGCGCAGCGTGCATGCCGCACGGGCCGAACGTCATGCAGGTCGAAAGTCATGCCGCAGGACCGGGCTCAGTCGTACGCGGACGTCTCTTGCTTCGCTGCGCCCGTATAAGGCACCCGGTCCGGGACGACGGCGCCGCCGGAAATGATGAAGGTCATCGCCTGGTCCACCGTCCAGTCGGTCGCGATCAGCTCCTCGACCGGCACGATCAGCAGATAACCACCGGTCGGGTTCGGCGTGGTCGGCACGAAGACCGAAGCGAGCTCGCGGCTGGTCGCATCGTCGCGCAGGGTGCGGGTGACGAAACCGACCGCCTTCGTGCCCGGATGCGGAAACGCGACGAGCACCACGCGCTGACGGCCATCGGGCGGCGCCGACATCAGGTCGAGCAATTGCCGCGAGCTGCCGTACACGGTCTTGGCGAGCGGGATGCGCCGGATCGCGGCTTCGAACCAGGCGAGCAGGCGCTGGCCGGCGACGCGTCGCGCGAGCATGCCGACGGCGAGGATCAGCACCACGGTTGCGACCACCCCGACCGCGGTCAGCGCCCACGTATCGGCGAGCCAGGAAAGATGCGGGAAGCTGCGCGCGATGTCGATCAGCAGCGGCCCTACCCACGGGCGGCTCGAGTCGGACAACAGGCCGAACACGAACTTGAACACCACCCACGTCAACCACAGCGGCAGCAGGGTCAGCAGGCCGGAGACGAACAGGCTGCGCAGGGTGACGAGCGCGGGTGCCCGTTCGGAATCGGCGGGCGAGGGATCGATCGATACGGGCATGTCAGTGGCGGGCGTCGAGCACGCGCACGACACGGAAGCCGACATCGTCGAATCCCTGCGTGGCATCGCGTCCCGCCGCATCGGCGCCGTGGGCGGAGACGAGATGGTCCTGGCAACCCGCGGCGCAATTCTGCAGCCATTCGGCATGCTTGCCTGCGATGCCGCCATCGCCCTTTACGCTGGTGGCCTGCCAGTCGGTGGAGCTGGCCAGCCGGTAGTGCTGGCCTTTCTGCGCGCCGAGCCACGCCGCGTAGGCATTGGCATCGTTCCAGCTGACGCAGACCACGGGCTGCTCG
>DATHOV010000211.1:0-2259 GCA_035484515.1 Lysobacteraceae bacterium | reverse complement strand
TTCACCGCGGCGGCTCGTGTCCGGCGCAGTGGTCTTTGGTTACTTTCTCCCGACAATTCGTCTGGAACGAATTGAACCGCCGTAGGCGCCCTCGCACAGCGAGGGTGAGGCCCATGGATGGGCCGAAGGTCAAGAGAAAGTAACTCGCGCGTCAGCGCGAAACGCTCTTGATCCTGATCCTGATCTCGGCCCTGGCCTACGTGTTGCTCACAAAGCCTTCTCAAGAATCTCGAACCGCAAATCATCCCTCTTCGGAATCCCGAACCGTGCATCCCATACGGCTTGATGATCCCTGCGCCGGTAGCCGCCCCTTCACTGGGATGGGGACAGTGGTTGTTGTGTGACCTGGCAGACACCATCCCGACCTCAATCCTCCAGCCCTACCGTGCGTTCTACGCTGCACAAACTGCTTGTAAGCGCAGCTCATCACCCCCTTGAAGGGGAGGAGGCAGGGGCATCGCTCTCGATGGGTCCGGAATTTGCGAAGCACTCCAGCGACTGGACGAGTCCGCGATGCCTCGGCAGACGAAGCATCAGTGCGCGGACAGCCGCGCGAGCAAGGCATCGGCGCCGTTGGCGAGCAGTTGTCCGGCCACGCGCAGCCCCAGTTCTTGCGGATCGCCGGCAGCGCCGGTCGCTTCGGCGCGCACGAGTTCGCCGCCGGTCGCATCGCCGACCAGTCCTTGCAGATGCAACACGTTGCCGTCGAGCGTCGCATAGCCGGCGATCGGCACGGTGCAACTGCCGTGCAGGCGGCGGTTCATCGCACGCTCGGCTTCCACGCAGGTTCGCGTCGGCGCGTGCTCGAGAGTGGCGAGCAATGCCTGCGTCGCGGCGTCGTCGTCGCGGCATTCGATGGCGATCGCACCCTGCGCGACTGCCGGCAGCCAGTCGGGCGCGACCAGTCGCTGGCGGATGCGCGCATCCAGTCCGAGCCGGTTCAATCCGGCGCAGGCGAGCAGGATCGCGTCATGGTCGCCGGCATCGAGTTTCTTCAAGCGCGTGCCGACGTTGCCGCGCAGATCCTCGATGCGCAGGTCGGGGCGACGGGCGCGCAGTTGCGCCTGCCTGCGCAGCGAGGAGGAGCCGACCCGCGCGCACTCCGGCAACGCATCGAGGCTGGGCCAGCGATTGCTGACGAAGGCGTCGAAGGGATCGTCGCGTTCGAGTACGGCCGCGATCGCGAACGGACCGTCGAGCTCCATCGGCACGTCCTTCAGCGAATGCACGGCCGCATCGGCGCGGCCTTCGGCCATCGCGACCTCGAGTTCCTTCAGGAACAACCCCTTGCCGCCGATGTCGGCGAGCGGCCGATCGAGGATGCGGTCGCCGCGCGTGGTCATCGGGACCAGCTCGACCCGCAGCCCCGGATGCGCGACGCGCAGCAGCGCGGCGACGTGTCCGGTCTGCCATAGCGCGAGCGGACTTTCGCGTGTCGCGAGCCGCAAAACAGGATGCTTCATGTCACAAATGTCGCAGCTTGTCGCGCAGCGTCGGCAGGCAGCGTCGGCTGACTTCCAGCGGTGTGGCGATGTTGCGCAACACCACGTGCGCCTGTCCGTCCGCGCTGCGGCGCAGCTCGACCAGGGCTTCGGCGGCGACCAGGCAGTTGCGGTGGATGCGCAGGAAGCGGTCGCCGAATTCGGCCTCGAGCGACTTGAGCGATTCCTCGATCAGGTCCTCGCCGCGCGCGTGGTGCACCGAGACGTATTTTTCGTCGGCCTGCAGGAACAGGATCTCGCCGACCGGAATCAGGCGCAGGCTTCCGCGCAGTCGTGCGGACAGGTGGGTGCGCGGCTTGTTGCGTTGCAGGCTCGGCACGCGCGATGGATCGGGGCGCGACGCGACGTGCCGACGCGCACGCTCGATCGCGACGGCGAGGCGTTCGGCGCGGACGGGTTTCACCAGGTAATCGACCGCTGCCGCCTCGAACGCCGACAGCGCGTGCTCGTCGTAGGCCGTGCAGAACACCAGTGCCGGCGGCTCGTCGAGTTGCGCGAGATGGTGCGCGGTCTCGAGTCCGTCCATGACCGGCATCGCGATGTCGAGCAGCAACAGGTCCGGATGCAGGCGTTCGACCGCATCGAGCGCTTCGCGGCCATTGCCGGCCTCGCCGACCACGACCACGTCGGCGTGCTCGACGAGCATCGCGCGCAGGCGCTCGCGTGCGAGCGGCTCGTCGTCGGCGATCAGGACATCCATGCGGGCGTTCCTGCGGTGGGCGATGCCGGTTGCGGCTCCGGCTGGCATCCATGGTAG
>DATHOV010000210.1:0-3085 GCA_035484515.1 Lysobacteraceae bacterium | reverse complement strand
GCGTCCCTGGACAGCATCGACGAGAGCATCGTCTACCACATCGCCTGTTCGCGCGCGGATGCGAATGGCGCGGTGCAGCCGCCGCTGGCTTCGCTCGCTCCCTTGCAGGCACGCTGGATCAGCCAGAAGCATGCGCGCGCCGCCGATACGGGCATGCCCGACGAGTTCCACCGGCTGTTCGTGCGGATGCAGGAATTCAACCGCGATCAGCACCGCTACGCGGGCGAAATCCTGTCCGGTGCGACGGTCTCGGGAAGCGACGCGGCCGATGCCGGTGGCGGCGACGTCCTCGATGGGTTGTTCGCGGCGGCCGACGGTCTCGCCATCCACTTCCAGAAGCGCGTGCTCCTGGCGATGCGCAGCACCCATGTCGTGGCGGCGTTGACCGGCATCGCCTTCGTCTGTTATTCCGACCTGCCTTCCGACCTGCCGTTCCAGTTCTACGGGATCTACGTGTTCATCGTCCTGTTCGGCGTGGGCGTGCTGCTGGCATGGCTGGCGCATCGATACGACTGGCACCGGAAATACATCGACTACCGCGCGCTGGCCGAAGGCTTGCGCGTGCAGCGCTGGTGGCGCCGCGCCGGCATCATCGAGGCCGGTTCCAGCGCATTCGCGCACGACAACTTCCTGCGCAAACAGGACATCGAACTGGGCTGGATCCGCAACGTGATGCGCGCCGCCAGCCTCGACTGCCACGATGACGTACCAGTTTCCGATTCCATGCTGGCGGCCGTGATCGCCGACTGGGTCGGCGCGCCAGGAAACGGCGGCCAACTCGACTACTACGCGCGCAAGACAGTGCACCGCCACCGCATGCATCGCCTCACGCAAGGGCTGGGCCGCGCCTGCCTGTGGGTCAGCATTTCAATCGGCATCTTCCTCGCGCTCTTCCAGAGCAGGATAGGCAGCGACGACACCAACCTGCTGGTGGCGGCGATGGGCGTGCTGGCGATCGTCGCCGCGGCGCGAGAGTCCTACGCCTATCGCAAGGGCGACAAGGAACTGAGCAAGCAGTACCGGTACATGTTCGACATCTTCGCCAACGCGCGTACACGGCTGGACGCAACGCACGATGCCGGGAGCAAGCGCGAAATCCTCCGCGAGCTCGGCGAAGCCGCACTGGCCGAGCATTCCGAATGGGCGCTGATGCACCGCGATCGGCCGCTGGAGAACGCGCGCTTCTGAGCCGCATCGATCACGGCCTGCTCGATATCTTCCGCCCGAACGCGGTCGTCAGGACTTCGCTATGCGCTCGATCCAGGCAGCGAAGGACTGCATGATCTTCTCAAGGAACTTGCCGGTGTCGGGATTGTTCAATTTGCCGTCGGCGTCGAACAGCTTGTCGGCATGGCCGATGTAGGCCTCTGGCTGCTGCATGGCCGGCATGTCGAGAAACACCAGCGATTGGCGCAGTTGGTGGTTGGACCCGAAACCGCCCGTGGCGCCCGGCGATACGCTGACGATGGCGCAGGGCTTGCCGCTCCAGACGCTGTGGCCGTAGGGGCGCGAGCCGACGTCGATCGCGTTCTTGAGAACGCCGGGCGTACCACGGTTGTATTCGGGTGTCACGAACAGCACAGCCTCCATCGGGCGGATCGCATCGCGGAACGCGACGGTTGCCGCATCCGGCGCGCCTTCATCATCCTGGTTGTAGAGCGGCAATGCGCGGATCTCGACGATCTTCAATTCCAGCGCCGGCGGCGTGCGCTCGATCAGCGCATGCGCCATCTTCCGGTTGAGCGATTCCTTGCGCAGGCTGCCTATGATGACCGCGACTTGTCTGGCCATGACGATCTCCAATTCCGTGGAAATCGCATCATGCCGCGAACCGCGCCGGCATGCGAGTCGTCACGAGCTGCACGAAAGCATCGAGCATCCCGCGCGCTCGCGCGCCCAGTCCGGGCGGCGTCGGGCGAATGCCTCGCGATCGGGCTGGTCGTCGTATGGTCGGCGCATCGCGTCGAGCAGCTCCGCGATGCCGGACGCGTCGCCCTGCTCTGCCCGGTCGATGACCTGCTGCGCGAGGTAGTTGCGCAGCACGTACTTCGGATTCGCGGCGTGCATGCGTGCGCGGCGCTCGTGCGCGGGCGTGCCGTCGCGCCAGACGCGTGACGCTAGCCGCGCGAGCCAGTCCTTCAGATCGGGTTCGAAACGCTGCCGCTTCGCCTCGTCGTAGAAGGCGTCCAGGAACGGATCCAGCGAGACCGCCGCAGGATCGGCATCGGCCAGCGCACGGAAGAACAGCGTCATGTCGATCTCCGCATCGCGCAGCAGCATGTGCAACGACTGCATCAGGACGATGTCCTCGTCGAGGCATTCGCGCAGGCCGAGCTTGCGCGCGATGTTCCCGCGATCGGCCGCAACGAAGGCATCCGCGTAGCGTTGCAATCCCGCGTGTAGCGCATCGTGCGACTCGAATGCGGGCGCGAGCGCCGCCGCGAGCTGGCCGAGGTTCCAGAACGCGATCTGCGGTTGCTGGCCGAAGCGGTAGCGGCGCCCCTGCGCATCGGTGGTGTTCGGCGTCCAGTCCGGATCGTAGTTGTCGATCCAGCCATACGGACCGTAGTCGATGGTGAGGCCGAGGATCGACATGTTGTCGGTGTTCATCACCCCGTGCACGAAACCCACGCGCATCCATTCGGCGACCATCCGCGCGGTACGTTCGCAGACTTGCGCGAACCAGTCGCCCCGCAAGGTTTCGCCTTCGCCCGCCAATCCGGCGAAATCGCGATGGATGGTGAAATCGATCAGCCTTCGCAGCAGCTCCACATCGCCGCGCGAAGCCGGCAGCTCGAAGTTGCCGAAGCGGACGAACGATGGCGCGACCCGGCAGACGATCGCGCCCGGTTCGGCTTTCGGATGGCCGTCGTAGAACATGTCGCGCACCACCTCCTCGCCGGTGGCGACCAGGCTCAGCGCGCGCGTGGTCGGTACGCCGAGGTGGTGCATTGCCTCGCTGCACAGGAATTCGCGGATCGACGAGCGCAGCACCGCGCGCCCGTCGGCATTGCGCGAATACGGCGTCGGCCCGGCGCCCTTGAGCTGCAGCTCCCAGCGTTCGCCCGCAGCGTTGACCGCTTCG
>DATHOV010000209.1:0-2766 GCA_035484515.1 Lysobacteraceae bacterium | reverse complement strand
GGCCCCACTCGGTCAGCAGATCGGTCCAGTCGATGTGGCCCAGGCGATCCACGAACCGGGTGGAGGTGACCACCGGGTGCTGGAGAAACGGATCGAGGGGCGAGGCGGGGCTCGACACCATCAGGCGCCCTTGAGCTTCGCCAGCCGCAGCCAGGTATCGACGACGGTATCGGGATTGAGCGACACCGACTCGATGCCCTGCTGCATCAGCCACTCGGCGAGGTCCGGATGGTCCGACGGGCCCTGGCCGCAGATGCCGATGTACTTGCCCTTCGCACGCGCCGTGCTGATTGCCATCGACAGCAGCTTCTTGACCGCCGCATCGCGCTCGTCGAACAGGTGGGCGACGATGCCCGAGTCGCGATCCAGGCCGAGGGTGAGCTGGGTCAGGTCGTTCGAGCCGATCGAGAAGCCGTCGAACATCTCGAGGAATTCCTCGGCGAGCAGGGCATTGGACGGCAACTCGCACATCATGATGAGCTTCAGCCCGTTCTCGCCGCGGCGCAGCCCGTTCTTCGCGAGCACCTCGATGACCTTGCGGCCTTCGTCGAGGGTGCGCACGAACGGGATCATCACCCAGCAGTTGGTCAGCCCCATCGTCTCGCGCACCTTGAGCACCGCGCGGCACTCGAGCGCGAAGCAGTCGGCAAAGCTCGGATCGACGTAGCGCGATGCGCCGCGGAAGCCGATCATCGGGTTTTCCTCGTGCGGCTCGTATTTCGCGCCGCCGACGAGGTTGGCGTATTCGTTCGACTTGAAGTCGGACAGGCGCACGATCACCGGATACGGCGCGAACGCCGCGGTCAGGGTCGAGATGCCTTCGGCGAGGCGATCGACGTAGAAGCTCACCGGGTCGGCGTAGCCGGCGATCATCGGCGCGATCTGCTCGCGGATCTCGCGCGGCTGGCGGTCGTATTCGAGCAGGGCCTTCGGATGCACGCCGATCTGGCGCGCGATGATGAACTCCAGGCGCGCCAGGCCGATGCCCTGGTGCGGCAGTTGCGCGAAGTCGAAGGCGCGTTCGGGGTTGCCGACGTTCATCATGATCTTCAGCGGCGCCGGCGGCATGTTCTGCAGGTCGGTGACGATCCGCTCGAACGCCAGCAGGCCCTCGTAGATGTGGCCGGTGTCGCCTTCGGCGCAGGACACGGTCACGTCGCTGCCGTCGGGAATCGTGGCCAGCGCGTTGCCGCAGCCGACGACGGCCGGCACGCCGAGCTCGCGCGCGATGATCGCCGCGTGGCAGGTGCGGCCGCCGCGGTTGGTCACGATCGCCGCGGCGCGCTTCATGATCGGCTCCCAGTCGGGATCGGTCATGTCGGCGACCAGCACGTCGCCGGGCTGCACCTTCTCCATCTCCGCGAGCGAGCGCACGATGCGCGCCTTGCCGCTGCCGATCTTCTGGCCGATCGCGCGGCCCTCGCACAGCACAGGGCCTTTCGCGGAAAGGTGGAAGCGCTCGATCTGGTTGGTGCGCGCACGCGACTTCACCGTCTCCGGACGCGCCTGCACGATGTAGAGCTTGCCGCTCTGGCCGTCCTTCGCCCACTCGATGTCCATCGGGCGGCCGTAATGGTCTTCGATCTTCAGCGCCTGCCGTGCGAGTTCCTCGACATCGGCATCGTCGATGGAAAAACGGTTGCGCAGTTCCGCTGGCGTGTCCTCGTTGCGCACGCGCTCGCCGGGCACGTCCGAATAGACCATGCGGATCGCCTTGCTGCCGAGCGTGCGCCGCAGGATCGCCGGCTTGCCGTCGCGCAGCGTCGGCTTGTACACGTAGAACTCGTCGGGGTTGACCGCGCCCTGGACGACGTTCTCGCCCAGGCCGTAGCTGGAGGTGATGAACACCACGTCACGGAATCCCGACTCGGTGTCGAGCGTGAACAGGACGCCCGAAGCGCCGATGTCCGAACGCACCATCAACTGCACGCCGGCCGAGAGGAACACGTCCTCGTGCTTGAAGCCGTGGTGCACGCGGTAGGCGATCGCGCGGTCGTTGTAGAGGCTGGCGAAGACTTCCTTGACCTTGCGCACGACGTCGTCGGCGCCGGTCACGTTGAGGAAGGTTTCCTGCTGGCCGGCGAAGCTCGCATCCGGCAGGTCCTCGGCGGTTGCGGAAGAGCGCACGGCCACCGCTACTTGATGCGATCGTCCCTGATCGCGAGAGTCAAAAACCGGCCGTCCCTGGCCGGACTTCTCAATGGAAGCGCCGGCTTCGTCGCAAAGCTGCACGTAGGCGGCGCGGATGTCGCGTTCGAGCTCGGGCTGCAGCGGCGCATCGATGACCCAGCCGCGGATCTGCCCACCGGCCTCGGTCAGCGCCGAGACGTCCTCGACATCCAGCGTCGCGAGGCGATCGAAGATGCGCTGGTGCAGGTCGTTGTGGGCGATGAAGGCCTTGAACGCATCCGCCGTCGTCGCATAGCCGCCGGGTACCGATACGCCCAGGCCGCCAAGGCTGCCGATCATCTCGCCGAGCGAGGAATTCTTGCCGCCGACGCTGGCGAGATCGGACAGGCGCAGGTCGTGCAGCCAGAGGATATTGGGGCTCAAGGCAGGCTCCGGATGGTCAGCGAACGGTCGGGCAGGGCCGACAAGTCCGTCATTTTACCTTCCCGGGGCGCCGCGATGTTCATTCCGGTTCGGCATATCCCTGAACGAAGGGCTGATGGCGGTGCCCCGTGCCTTGCCATCCTGAGCGTTGCGAAGGATTTGAATTGGGTCTTGCTGCCTTCGAATCCCAGTCCACCGCAAGATCAAGAGCTT
>DATHOV010000208.1:0-3311 GCA_035484515.1 Lysobacteraceae bacterium | reverse complement strand
CGAAACGCAGGTCGAGCCCGGCATCGGCATAGGTCTTCTGGTTGAAGCTCTCGTAGAAGCAGCCGCGCTCGTCCGCGAACGCGCGCGGTTCGATCAGCATGCAGCCGGGCAGATCGGTTGGGGTGATCTTCATGAGCGCATTCTTGTCGATACGTCGCTCACGCGACCGGGCCGTGTTCGAGCAGCGTCAGCAGGTACTGGCCGTAGCCGTTCTTCGCCAGCGGTTTGGCCAGCGCGATGAGTTGCTCGGCATCGATCCAGCGGTTGAAGTAAGCGATCTCCTCCGGGCAGCACACGCGCAGCCCCTGCCGGGCCTCGATGGTTTCGATGAAGTTCGAAGCCTGCAACAGCGATTCGTGGGTCCCGGTGTCGAGCCATGCGTAGCCACGGCCGAGCTTCTCCAGGCGCAGCGAACCCTCCTCGAGGTAGCAGCGGTTGAGATCGGTGATCTCGAGTTCGCCGCGCGGCGACGGTTTCAGGGTCGCGGCGAAATCGCTGGCGCGGCCATCGTAGAAATACAGGCCGGTGACGGCATAGTGCGAACGCGGCTGGGCAGGCTTTTCCTCCAGCCCGATCACGGTTCCGGACGCATCGAACTCGGCGACGCCATAGCGCTCCGGATCGCGCACCCAGTAACCGAACACCGTCGCGCCCTGTTCCTGCGTCGCGGCCTTGCGCAACTGCGTGGTCAAACCGTCGCCGTGGAAGATGTTGTCGCCCAGCACCAGGCAGCTGGGACCGCCGGCGACGAATTCGCGGCCGATCAGGTAGGCCTGCGCGAGCCCGTCGGGACTCGGCTGTACCGCGTACTCGATGCGCATGCCCCACTGCGACCCGTCGCCGAGCAGTTGTCGGAACAACGCCTGCTCGTGCGGCGTGTTGATGATGAGCACGTCGCGGATGCCCGCGGTCATCAGCGTGCTCAGCGGGTAATAGATCATCGGCTTGTCGTAGACCGGCAGCAGCTGCTTGCTGACCGTCTGCGTGATCGGATACAGCCGGGTGCCGGAACCGCCGGCGAGGATGATGCCTTTACGTAGGGTCATGAAGGATTCCGGAAAGCGATTGCTGCAAAGTAATTGAATGTGTCGGCTTCCCTTCTCCCTCCGGGAGAAGGTGGCCCGGATGGCCGGATGAGGGTTCGGAGGTAGATGATGGTCCGATTGGAACCGAACCCTCACCCCCACCCCTCTCCCGGAGGGAGAGGGGCTTTCCCTTCTCCCTCCGCGAGGTCGGCCTCAGCCCTGCCCGATCCTCTCCAGGCGATAGCTGCCGTCCAGCACGCGCTTCACCCAAGCGGCGTTGTCCAGGTACCAGTCCACCGTCCGGGCGATGCCGGCCGCGAAGTCCAGGGTCGGCTTCCAGCCCAGTTCGCGCTTGAGCTTGCCCGCGTCGATCGCGTAGCGGCGGTCGTGGCCGGGGCGGTCCTTCACGTAGGTGATCAGCGACTCGCGCGGGCGTCCATCGGACAGCGGCCGGCGCGCATCGAGCAGGGCACAGATCGTCCTGACGACGACGATGTTCTGCTTCTCCGCATCGCCGCCGACGTTGTAGGTCTCGCCCACCCGCCCGCCTTCGAGCACGCGGCAGATCGCGGAGCAGTGGTCCTTCACGAACAGCCAGTCGCGCACGTTCAGGCCGTCGCCGTACACCGGCAGCGGCTCGCCCGCGAGCGCCTTCTGGATCACCAGCGGAATGAGCTTCTCGGGGAACTGGAACGGCCCGTAGTTGTTCGAGCAGTTCGTGGTCAGCACCGGCAGGCCGTACGTGTGGTGGAAGGCGCGCACGAGATGGTCGGACGCCGCCTTCGACGCCGAATACGGCGAGTTCGGCGCGAACGGGGTTTCTTCGGTGAAGGCGCCGGTGTCGCCGAGCGAGCCATACACCTCGTCGGTGGACACGTGCAGGAAGCGGAAGCCGTCCTTCGCCTCGCCATCCAGCTCGCGCCAGTAGTCGCGTGCGGCTTCGAGCAGCACCAGGGTGCCCACGACATTGGTCTGCACGAAGGCGGCCGGGCCGTCGATCGAACGGTCCACGTGCGACTCGGCGGCGAAGTTCACGATCGCGTCGGGCCGGTGCTCGGCCAGCAGCTTCGTCACCAGCGCGCGATCGCCGATGTCGCCATGGACGAAGACGTGGTGGGCATTGCCGTCGAGCGCCGCCAGGGTGTCGCGGTTGCCCGCGTAGGTGAGCGCATCGAGGTTGACCACGCGCACGCCCGAAGCGACCGCATCGAGCACGAAATTGCCGCCGATGAAACCGGCACCGCCAGTCACGAGCCAGGTCTGGGGTCGGGTTTTGGACATCTGAAAACGCTCTCGCGGCGAAATCGGCATGGAGCACGCATCGCGCGCTGAATGAAATAATAGCAAACCCATACCTGAATGCCGAACGCGCGCCCGCCGGGACAGCAGCTTCCCAACCCATCCGGACCGATGAACGGCGACCCCCGCCGCATCGCTGAAATGTGCGCCACGCCTATCTTGCAGCCCCTGTTTCCGCTACTGTGATGTGCGTAGCTCTGCGCATCTTCTGCGCCTTATCGAGGTCGGCATGAAACAGGCATCCCTGCGCACATTCCTGATGATGGCTGCGACGTCGCTGTGGGCGGCCGCAGGTTCGGCTTCCGCCGCTCCGCCCGCAGCGGGTGGCCATATCGGCGTGGTGCAGGACTGGAGCACCCACACCACCGTCTACACCCACGTGCTGACCCCGCAGGAAGCCCGGCAGCGTGGCGCGAATGCCATGAAACAGTGGATGCAAAACGCCAAGGATCCGCGCTTCCTGGTCGCCCTGATGCGTCGCCTCAACGCAAACGCCAGCCAGCCGCTGCGCCCGGTCGCGCTCGCCAGAGGCAAGCCGCAGTGGTGGTCACCCCCCGCCCTCGCCAAGAAGACGAACATCCAGCGCGACTGGAGCAGCGTGCTCGGCAACTCGCTTGCCGGCGTGGGCACGGCGGGTGTCTATCCGGCCAAGTATTCCTTCGACATCAATGCCGCGCCTGATTGCGCCAACGATTTCGTGGTCTACACCACCGATGCCGCGGGAGTCACCCGAGTGGCTGGTGGCGCTGAAAAACTCCCAGGAACCTTCACTGGCTACCCCACGAGCGGGCAGACGGTCGTGATCGGCACCGTGGGCACCGCGCGCACCGTGACCCTCACCGCAAGCACCACCCTGAACACCGGCCTGAACTTCCAGGTCTTCACCGGCACCGTCACCACCGCCAATGAAGACCTCGAGGCGACCAACCTGGCCGAGGCGATAGCCCGGACGGGCGATACCACCGGCATCACCGCTACCGCTTCCGG
>DATHOV010000207.1:0-5094 GCA_035484515.1 Lysobacteraceae bacterium | reverse complement strand
ACCTTCAGTTCCTGGAACAGTTCGCGCGCCTGCCCGAACTGCTCGGGCTTCGACAGGTGGCTGACGTCGCCGGTGTGGACGACCAGTGCAGGCGCCTGCGGCAAGGCGTTGATATCGGCGATCGCGCGACGCAGGGTACCGACGATGTCGGGATTGGCCGCCTTGTTGAAGCCGATATGGGTGTCGCTGATCTGGACGAAGCCGAAACCCGATGACGGCAGGCCCGATGCCGGCACGGCCGACGATCGGGACGGATCGCCCATCGCGAACGCCCGTGGCACGCCGCCGACGACGGTCCAGACCACCGCCGCGCCGGTCCATGCGGCCAGACAGGAGAGCGCCTTGCGGCGTTCGGGATGTTCGGGTGGATCGCGTGGATCTTCGTGGCGGCGCATGGCGGCTCCTGGTCGGTGTTCAACAGACCAGATCGCCGTCGCAACGGATTTATTCCCGGGTCCCTGCGTCCGCGTCCTGCGCGCCACGGGAAGGCCTGCGATAATGCGTCCCCTCGCGGCGCCCGCCGCAACCCCAGGGCTTTCCCACGCATGAGCCAGAACGCGCCGCTCCAGCAGACCGTCCTCAACGCGACCCACCGCGCGCTCGGCGCGAAGATGGTGGACTTCGGCGGCTGGGACATGCCGATCCACTACGGCTCGCAGATCGACGAGCACCACCAGGTGCGCCGCGACGCGGGTATGTTCGACGTCTCTCACATGACCGTGGTCGACCTGCACGGCGCGCGCGTGCGCGACTTCCTGCGCCACCTGGTCGCCAACTCGGTCGACAAGCTCAAGGTGTCGGGCAAGGCCCTGTATACCGCGATGCTCAATCCGCGCGGCGGAGTCATCGACGACCTGATCATCTACTACCGGGACGAGAACTTCTTCCGCCTGGTGGTCAACGCCTCCACCCGCGACAAGGACCTGGCGTGGATCACCGAGCAGGCAAGGGCCTTCGATGTCGCGGTGACCGAGCGCCCCGACTTCGCGATGATCGCGATCCAGGGCCCGAACGCGCGCGCGAAAGTGCTCGGGCTGCTTTCGGAAGGCGGCCGTGCCGCGGCCGCGAAGCTCGGCAAGTTCGCCGCCGCCGAAGTCGATGGCCCTGATTCAATCAAACTCTTCGTCGCGCGCACCGGCTACACCGGCGAGGATGGCTTCGAGGTCATGCTTCCCGAATCGCAGGCCGCAGCGTTCTGGCAGCGATTGCTGGACGTCGGCGTGAAGCCGGCCGGCCTCGGCGCGCGCGACACGCTGCGCCTGGAAGCCGGCATGAACCTGTACGGCCAGGACATGGACGAGGACGTGTCGCCCTACGAGGCTGCGCTCGCGTGGACGGTCGCGCTCGACGAAGGCCGCGACTTCATCGGCCGCGGCGTGCTCGAACAGCAGAAGGCGCACGGCGCGCCGCGCCAGATGATCGGCCTGGTCATGGACGAGAAGGGCGTGCTGAGGCATGGACAGAAGGTGCTGACCGCGAACGGCGACGGCGAGATCCTGTCCGGCACCTTCTCGCCGACGCTGGGCAAGGCGATCGCGTTCGCGCGCGTGCCGGCCGGCGACCCGGGCACGGTGCGCGTGGACATCCGCGGAAAGGAAGTGCCGGTGCGCGTGGTGAAGTTCCCGTTTGTGCGCGATGGGGTCAGTCTCGTGCCTGCGAAGTGACCAACGTCACTTCGCGCGAGACTGGCCGCCGAAGCAGGAGCGTAGGCCGGGTTCTTGGTGAGGCAGGGATGCCGAACCTAGAACGCACAGGCAGGAATCTAAACAGCCGGAATTGCAATTACTGAAACCCGAACCTCCCGTCGCTACAATGGCCGCCCGCGAAAGGCGATTCCAAATACTCCCCCGGAGCTGACATGAACGAGATTCCCGGCGACCTCAAGTTCCTCAAGTCCCACGAGTGGGCGCGCATGGAAGACAGTGGCCGCGTCACGATCGGCATTTCCGAGCACGCGCAGGGCCTGCTCGGCGATCTGGTCTACGTCGAGCTTCCAGGCGTCGGCGATACCGTCAAGCAGGGAACGGCCTGTGCGGTCGTCGAATCGGTCAAGGCCGCCTCCGATGTCTACAGCCCGGTATCGGGCACCGTGGTCGCCGTCAACGAGGCGCTGACGGACAAGCCCGAGACGATCAACGAGGACGCCTACGGCGAGGGCTGGATCTTCGCGGTGAAACCCGACGATGCCGCCGAAATGGACGACATGCTCGATCCCGACGACTATGCGGCGATGATCGAGGACGAGGAGCATTGATGCGAATCCCTCGCAAGAGCCCGCACATCCCTGTGCGGACTTTCAAGGGAAAGCCCTGAATCGGGAAGGGTGAATCGGGAATGGTGAAAGCGGCGCCATCCAGGCGCGCTGCTCTTGCAACCTTCGGTCTGCCCGCCCGGCTCAAGCCTTTCCAGTGCCCTGCTCCTGACGATTCACCATTCACGATTCACCCATCACGGCCATCCCATGCCCTTTATCCCGCACACCGAAGCCGACGTCTCCAGCATGCTCGCCGCCATCGGCGTGGGCAGCATCGAGGATCTGTTCGATGAGATTCCCGAAGAGCTGAAGATCCATGCGCTCCACGGCGTGCCGTCGGGTCTTTCCGAGATGGACACCAACCGGCTGCTGCGCGAACGCGCGGCGAAGGATGCGATCGAACTGAATTTCGCCGGCGCCGGTGCCTACGAACACCACATCCCGGCGGCGGTGTGGCAGATCGTCGGGCGCGGCGAGTTCTACTCGGCCTACACGCCGTACCAGGCCGAGGCGAGCCAGGGCACGCTGCAGTTGATCTACGAATACCAGACGATGATGACCCGGCTGACCGGCATGGACGTCAGCAACGCCTCGATGTACGACGGCGCGACCGCGCTCGCCGAGGCGGTGCTGATGGCCGAACGCAGCCGCAAGAAGGGCGCGCAACGCGTGCTCGTGCCGACCTCGGTGCATCCGGCCTATCGCAAGACCCTGCACGCGATCGTCGCTGCGCAGAACATCGAGGTCGTCGAGATCGACTGCCCGCACGGCCACCTCGATCCGGCCATCCTCGACGCCGTCGAGGGCGATTTCAGCGCGCTGGTGATCCCGCAGCCGAACTTCTTCGGCGTGCTCGAGGAAGTCGATGCGCTGACCGACTGGGCGCACGCACGCGGCGCGCTGGTCATCGGCGTGGTCAATCCGCTCGCGCTCGCGGTGCTCAAGGCGCCGGGCGACTGGGGCAGCAAGCGCGGCGCCGACATCGTCTGCGGTGAGGGCCAGCCGCTGGGCGTGCCGCTGTCCTCGGGCGGTCCGTACTTCGGTTTCCTGTGCTGCAAGAAAGATCTGGTCCGCAACATGCCCGGCCGCATCGTCGGCCGCACCACCGACCTCGATGGCCGCATCGGCTACGCCTTGACGTTGCAGGCGCGCGAGCAGCACATCCGCCGCGCGAAGGCGACCTCGAACATCTGCACCAACCAGGGCCTGCTGGTCACGGCCGCCACGATCCACATGGCCCTGCTCGGTCCGGAAGGACTGCGTCGCGTCGCCGCGGCGAGCGTCGCGAACACCTCGGCGCTCGCCTCGAAGCTGCGGCGCATCCCCGGCGTGCGCGCCGTCTTTCCGGATCGCGTGCACTTCCACGAGCAGGCCTTCGCGTTGCCGAAGCCCGCCGCGGAGGTCATCGAGAAGCTCGCCTCGCAGCGCATCCTCGCCGGCTTCGCGCTCGGCGAGGAATACGCGGCGCTCGGCGACGCGCTGCTCGTGTGCGTCACCGAGACCAAGAACGAAGCCGACCTGGATCGCTTCGCCGCCGCTCTCGCCGCCGCTCTCGCGTAAAAAAATCCATTCGAAGAACGCGCGATCGGACGATTGCGTCGTCGCAAGTCCGCGCACTTTCGCTTGTGCGACGCGAAAAAACGCGCGCGAAGGCGCGTCCGGAGAAAAAAATTTTCGGGGTCGAATGCGTCGTTCGCGGCGCGTCGTTCGCGCGCGCGATTGCGTGGCGAGCTTCGCGACGAAACGCGCATCGCGCACGCAAGCCGCGTCGTTGCTTGCTTCTGCGATACATCTGCGATTGCACATGCATGTTCGCGTACGCATTCGCGATGCGCAGACGGCGCGCGCGCACGAACGATGGATGAACTCGCGCGAAAATCTTTTTGCAAAGCTGTTGACACTTCCGCGACACGTGATTAGGTTTCGCGCAGCAGACACGAACTGCGGAAGAGAGTGATAACGAACGAACTGCCAGTCTTGAGAACGAACAAGGACTCCGACCAGAGCTTCATCCTGGTGGATCAAGGGCAGCGCTCCCCCAAAGAAAAACTCACCTCTTCACCCCGAGTACCGTTTTCGAGCGCCCGCATCGTCACCGATGCGGGCGTTTTCACAAGCGAGATAGCGCGCGTCTTACCGACGCGCACAACCCATCCGTCCGTCATTGCCCCTGGCGTGGCGGCGGTCGGTCGCGGAGCTTCATCCCGCGCCGTTGCGTTGAAACTGGGCAACACCCACAGCCACAGACGAGGAGTCCCAAATGGCTACGAAGAAAGCTGCTGCTAAGAAGAAGCCTGCCGCCAAGAAAGCGGCGAAGAAAGCCACCAAGAAGCCTGCTGCCAAGAAGGCCGCAAAGAAGCCTGCCAAGAAGGCTGCCAAGAAAGCTGCGAAGAAGCCTGCCAAGAAGGCTGCCAAGAAAGCTGCGAAGAAGCCCGCCAAGAAGGCTGCCAAGAAGAAGGCCGCTGCGGCTCCGGCAATGCCGGCGTCCCCCGTGGCACCGATGTAAGACAGCCCCGACTGTCGTAATCAGCAACACGCTGCACCGTAACTCTCTCCCTGTACTGCCCAGGCAGGGAGAGAGTCTTTCCAGATGGATGAATGTGCACACGCTCCCGGACCTCCGCGCCGGGACGCCTCTTTTTCTTTCCACATGCACGAACTGAGGTCCGCGTCGGGCGAACGCGAACTCCCGTGCTGCTGGTCCCGGTTGTAGGATAGGAGCCTGGGGATATCCGCTGCCCGTTACGACGTCGCGTGCGATGCGGTCGGAGATTCGCAGGTCGTCTTTCCCCGTCGTTCCTTGGTCGCCCCGCGGGAGTACGAGATGTCGCCAGCCCACG
>DATHOV010000206.1:0-3091 GCA_035484515.1 Lysobacteraceae bacterium | reverse complement strand
CCTTCTGCGTAGCGTCCGATCACCGTGCTGAAATCGCGCGATGGGTCGCGAACCTCGCGCTCGGCGTCGTTCTCCGGCACGTCGACTTCGCGTGACAGATGGCCGCCTTCCGAAGTGAAAGCATCCTCCGCAGACGCATAGCTTCGGTTGTCCGCCTTGTTCCTGAATGGCGCGACCATGGCTCCAGCCTCCGGATTGCTGCGTTGCCGGGATGGGCAACCATCGCAGGCTGGGCCCGATGCGGCTTGCTGTCGGTGCGCTGTCCCACATGCTTCGACGGGTTGTCGATTCGGCGCGCACACGCACTCGCGAGCTTCGTTGCCTACCGGGCCGCATGGACCGGTAAGGCGAAATGATACAAGTCGAGGGCGCCGAGAGGTTTGCAGTCTGGGACGAAGTCCCAGCACTCGAGAGTTGCAATGGCAATCGACAGGCTGGGATGACCAGCTTCGCTGTTGAGAAGCGCCTGCGTCCCAGCCTTCTAGGCTGCGACCGCGAGATCACCGATTTGGTTTGGCCGATCCCGGTGAGAGAAGCGATGGCGTTCGTGTGTTCGAGATCGTCTTCGCAAGATCGAATGCGACTGCGGGATCCCGTTCGATCTGGTTCGACCGATCCCGGTCCGTGAAGTGATGGTGTTCGAGAGTTCGAACTCGTCTTCGCAAGATCGAATGCGACCGCGAGATCACACTCGATCCGGTTCGGCCTGTCCAGGCCTCACCGGATCGCCCGGCCCGGACATCTGACCGCCATGGATGGCGGCCGCTCCTGCGCATCCTGCGCCCGCGGCATTTGTCCATCCATGGACATCAGAAATGCCGAAAATGCAGGAGCAATTTTCGGCCATGTCCGGGCGTTGATCGCAGCGCGAACTGCCACTGGCAGTTCGCAAGGTATTGGTCGTGCGCGAGCGTTTCGCTCGATCCCACTCGACTTGGTTCGGCCCATCCGGGTTCGAGAAGCGATGGCGTTCGGGCGTTCGAGCTCGTCTTTGCCAGATCGAATGCGACCGCGAGATCCCACTCAATCTGGTTCGACCGATCCCGGTCTCACCAGATCGCCCGGCCCGGACATCCATGTCCGGGCGTTGATCGCAGCGCGAACTGCCACTGGCAGTTCGCAAGCGCTGCGATCAACCCCAATCCCCGTCCAGCCAGTCGGAGAGTTCGTTGGCGTGTTCTTCCTCGACGGCGAGGATGCCCTCGAGCATGCGCTTGGTGGTGGTGTCCTTGTCGCCGATGTAGGCGATCATTTCCTTGTAGCTGTCGATCGCGATGCGCTCGGCGATCAGGTTTTCCTTGATCATGTCGTGCAGGTTCGCGCCCTTGACGTATTCCGAATGCGCGCGCGAGCTGAGGCCGGCGGGGTCCATGTTGGGTTCGCCGTTGAGTTGCACGATGCGTTGCGCGATCAGGTCGGCGTGCCCTTGCTCCTCGGTCGAATGCACGAGGAATTCGGCAGCGATCGCGTCGGCGTGGATGCCGCTGGCGACGAAGTGGTGATAGCGATAACGCAGCACGCACACGATCTCGGTCGCCAGCGCATCGTTGAGCAGTTTGAGGACGGTTCCGCGGTCGCCCGCATAGCCTTCCGTCACTGCGCCCTTGTCGATGTTCTTGCGCGCGCGGGCACGCAGGGTCTTCACGTCGGTCAGGAAGGGCTGGTCGTTCGATTCGTTCTTGGCCGGCTTGGCGTTGCTAACGGCGGGCTTCTTGCTCATCGTTGTGTCCTCGGTTGAGTGGGTTGCGACAGACGTAGTCGAATGCGATGCGCTCAGCTTAGCGCGGACAGCACATGCTCCGCGGTGGATACCTTGAACTCGCCCGGCGCTTCGACAAACAACTGCTTCACCACGCCGTTCTCGGCGTAGAGCGCGAAGCGCTTGCTGCGCTTGCCGAGGCCGAAGGCGCTGCCGTCCATCTCCAGGCCGAGCGCCTCGGTGAAAGCGCCGTTGCCGTCGGCGAGCATCGTCAGTTCCTCGGGCACGTTCTGGCTCTTCGCCCAGGCGCTCATCACGAAGGCGTCGTTGACGGCCATGCAGGCGACGTCGATGCCTTTCGCCTTGAACTCGTCGAGGTGCTGGACGAAGCCGGGCAGGTGCTTGGCCGAGCAGGTGGGCGTGAAGGCACCGGGTACGGCGAACAGGACGACGTTCTTGCCCGCGAAGACGTCGTTGGTGTCGACGGCCTGGACGCCGTCCTTGAGCACGTTCATCACTGCGTGGGGAAGCTGGTCGCCGGTTGCGATGGTCACGGTGGATCTCCTGTGGGTACGGACGTGGATGCGAACCGGAAGTCTAGCGCAGCCAAGTGAACGGGAGCAGGCACGCTGATTTCGCCTCTTGAAACCTCGCGGTCGCGTCCTCAACTGGTGATCAAGGCGGCGCCGCTGCCATCATCATCGAGGAGAAAACCATGTACCACTTCCGCCATCTTCCGCGCCTGCATGCGTGGGGCAACGTCGGCTGCAACGACGACATGAACCGGGCGTTCGAACGCTTCCTGGGCGAGAACGCCGGCAGCGAATCCGTCGCCGCGCAGTGGACGCCGCGCGTGGACATCCGCGAGGAAGCCGAGCGCTTCGTCATCCTCGCCGACATTCCCGGCGTGGACCCGAAGGACATCGAGATCCAGATGGAGCAGAACGTGCTCAGCTTCAGGGGCGAGCGCAAAGTCGAGCCCGCGCAGGAAGGCGATCGCTGGTCGCGCCGGGAACGTGCGCGCGGCAGCTTCGAACGCAGCTTCACGCTTCCCGACACGGCGAACGCCGACGGCATCGAGGCGACCGGTCGGAACGGCGTGCTCGAGATCAGCATCCCGAAGAAGGCGCAGACCAGGGCGCGCAAGATCGAGGTCAACTGACTCGAGGGTCGGCTCGCGATGAATGGAGGGGAATCCCAAACGATGTAAATCCCCGATACCGTCATTCCGGCGTCCAACAGCCGAAAGGTTGGTCAAGCCGGAAGCGCTCCTCAACAGCGAAGCTGGTCCTCCATTGTGACTTGGCCTTTTGAAATCAGGGCGGGAGCAAAAGCACGGCACCCTGCTTTGCGGCACCATGACGGCCTGCGATGTCCTCGCGGGCCGTCTTG
>DATHOV010000205.1:0-2199 GCA_035484515.1 Lysobacteraceae bacterium | reverse complement strand
CGCGCAGATCGCATCGTACGACCCCTGCATGTCCTCGACCCGGCCAACCCTGTCGGCCAGCAGGGTCGCGCCATCCTCGCCGACCAGCAGCGAGGCCTGCGGCTGGAACAGGATGTGGCGCTCGGGCGGCGCGTCGAACAGGAAATGGCGCATCACCTCCCGCGGCTGCTGCTCGAAGACGTCGCCGCCGCGCAGCATGAAGGCGCAGTAGGAGACGAAGCGGTCGAACGGATTGCGCACGATGGCGAACTTGAAATAGGCGTCGAACGTCTCCTCGCCCACCACCCAACGGATCTGTTGCGCGGTGATGTGGCCGTGCTTGAGCGCGGCGATCTCCGGGTAAGGCAGGGCCTTTTTCTCGAACAGCGCGACCTGCTCGGCGTCGCTCTCCCCCAGGTAGGGACGCAGGATCTTCCGCAGCGAGTGCGTGCCGGTCTTGGGGATCGCGAAGAAGATGAAGCGATGCTTGTGCGAGATGATCATTGCGTGGCGTGGGCGCAGGGCGGCGGCGCGGTCGGACGGCGCAGCGGCGTGGCGGGTGGATGGGCCGCCATTCTACCAGCCGCGCGCAGGCGGTCGGGTGCGCGGGTACGCCGCGCTGTGCTTCAATAGCCATCGAAGCGGGGGTACCGCGCCGGTCGGCGCGGTTGAGACAGACCCTTCGAACCTGGCCATCATCGTCAGCGACTGTCGATGCCGGCGTAGGGAGGCTTCGCCGCGATGGCTTCGCGTCGCGCTGCGTGTGTCCTCCCATCCATTTCGCGCAGGATGCGCACGAGAGGACGAAACCGCATGAACGCCGTACCTTCCACCCTGCTGCAGCAGGCCGAGCAGCTCTCCGAATCGGCCACCCGGCCGATCCCGGGCTCGCGCAAGATCTTCGTCGAAGGCTCGCACGAGGCCGCCCATGGACATGCGCTGCGCGTGCCGATGCGCGAGATCGTCCTGCAAGCCACGCCGACCGCGTTCGGCGGCGAGGCGAACGCGCCGCTCGCGGTCTACGACACCTCCGGTCCCTACACCGATCCCGACGCCCGCATCGACCTCAACGCCGGCCTGCCGCCCTTGCGCGCAAAATGGATCGCCGCGCGCAACGATACCGAGCAGCTCCCAGGCCTGAGTTCCGAATTCGGCCGCGCCCGTGCGCGCGACGCCAGGCTCGATGCCGTGCGCTTCTCGAACCTGCACGCACCTCGCCGCGCAAAGTCCGGCGCCAACGTCTCGCAGATGCACTACGCGAAACGCGGCATCGTCACGCCGGAGATGGAATACATCGCCATCCGCGAGAACCAGCGGATCGAGTCGGTCCGCGACGCGGCGTTGTTGAAGCAGCATCCGGGCGAGTCGTTTGGTGCGGCCATCCAGCGCATCATCACGCCGGAGTTCGTGCGCGACGAAGTCGCCCGCGGCCGCGCCATCATCCCCAACAACATCAACCATCCCGAAAGCGAGCCGATGATCATCGGCCGCAACTTCCTCACCAAGATCAACGCCAATATCGGCAACAGCGCGGTCAGCTCCGGGATCGCCGAGGAAGTCGAGAAGATGGTGTGGGCGATCCGCTGGGGCGCCGACACGGTGATGGACCTGTCCACCGGCAAGCACATCCACGAGACGCGCGAGTGGATCCTGCGCAACTCGCCGGTGCCGATCGGCACGGTGCCGATCTACCAGGCACTGGAGAAGGTCGACGGCATCGCCGAGGAACTGACCTGGGAGATCTTCCGCGACACGCTCATCGAGCAGGCCGAGCAGGGCGTGGACTACTTCACCATCCACGCCGGCGTGCTGCTGCGCTACGTGCCGCTCACCGCGAAGCGGGTGACCGGCATCGTCTCGCGCGGCGGCTCGATCCTCGCCAAGTGGTGCCTCGCGCACCACAGGGAAAACTTCCTCTACACCCACTTCGCGGACATCTGCGACATCATGAAAGCGTACGACGTCGCGTTCTCGCTCGGCGACGGCCTGCGCCCCGGCTGCATCGCCGACGCCAACGACGCCGCCCAGTTCGGCGAACTCGACACCCTCGGGGAACTCACGAAGATCGCGTGGAAGCACGACGTCCAGACCATGATCGAAGGCCCCGGGCACGTCCCGATGCACAAGATCAAGGAGAACGTCGACCTCCAGCAGGAGATCTGCGACGAGGCGCCGTTCTACACCCTCGGCCCGCTCACGACGGACATCGCGCCCGCCTAC
>DATHOV010000204.1:0-3471 GCA_035484515.1 Lysobacteraceae bacterium | reverse complement strand
TCGTGTACGGATCGATCCACGGGTAGCTGGCCATGTCGGCGATGCCGTAGTCGTCGCCGGCGAGGAAGGCGCTGGCCTGCAGGCGGCGGTCGAGTACGTCCAGCAGCCGGTGCACTTCCTTCGTGTAGCGCTCGATCGCGTAGGGCAGCTTCTCCGGCGCGTAGACGTTGAAATGACCGTACTGCCCGGTCATCGGACCGAGCCCGCCCATCTGCCAGAACAGCCATTCCAGGCAAGCCGCGCGCCCGCGCGGATCGCGCGGCACGAAGCGGCCGGTCTCGTCCGCCAGGTACAGCAGGATCGCGCCCGACTCGAACACGCTGATCGGCGCCCCGCCGTCGGCTGGTGCGCGATCGACGATCGCCGGCATCTTGTTGTTCGGCGAAATGGCGAGGAAATCCGCAGCGAACTGCTCGCCCGCGCCGATGTTCACCGGCTTGATCGTGTAGTCCAGGCCCGCTTCTTCGAGGAACAGGGTGATCTTGTGGCCGTTGGGCGTGGGCCAGTAGTAGAGGTCGATCATGTCCGGCCCGCAGGGGAATGGAAGTCGAGCGTAGCGCGATCGCGGCCGTCGCGGCGATGGGTTCGACACTTCCCGCTGCGACCGGTTCAGCGTCTCCGAAGACACCGTTTTCGAGTGCTTCCCGCACGACGACCGCGCAGATCGGGGTAGCATCGGGCTGCGGCCGATCGCTTCATGGGAACTACAAGGCCGAGTCCGACCGACGGGGAACCACCGATGCTCCGAATCCTGGTCCTTTCACTCGCCCTGGTTTCCAGCGCCGCTGCATTCGCCCAGAACACCACCGTCCCAACGAACCCCGCACCGGTGGCGAAGCCACGCCATGCCGTGGACATGGTTTCCTGCCGCGACGGCACCAAGGCCATGGCGGCCATGCGCGAGCGCATCTGCTCGACCCACGGCGGTGTCGGACCGCCTGCGCCGCAACCGCCAGCGTCGTCAGCCTCTCCGTCGACGGACAACTGATGGAACAGATTTCCGACGTCGACAGCTCCGAAACCGGAGACGCAGCCAATAAATTCGGCGACCACTCTGTCATTCCGAACGCAGTGAGCAACTGTCTTCCACGCCTTGTCATCCCGAACGCAGTGAGGGATCTGTCCGCCAACAGTCTCTGAAGTACAGGAGCCCTCCCAGCCTCTACGCCGCCCCCGATTTCCCTGTTAGTGCTTGCAGCCCTCGCTCACGGGCAGGCGGGTGAAATCGACAGTCGATCCATCCACATCGGAAATGCTGGTCGAGCAACCCGCGAGAGCCGGGGTTTGAAGTACCCGGCACTGATGTCCAGCCACGGGAACGAAGCTGGTGACATTTCGGCAAAATTCCTCCGCCCCGACGCTTTTCTCGACAGGCTTCGGATTGGCGATCGGATCTCCCGCGTGAATGTTGGCAAACATGCTCTGGATGAAGATTGTCTTCCCCGCAGGAACTTTCACGATCCCCACCGTGTTCACATAACGGCTCATGGTCGCAAATCTGCCGCCTCCAGCGCTGGAGCAGCTTGCATCGGAAAAGGCCGAAAATATCTGCAGATTGGGATGGCCAAACGCTCCGGTCGCGAACTGACTCTTGTCCACCGTGACGGTCGCAATGTCAGTGCCCTGTGTCGGTTCCACGTAGCTCGGAACGCATGCCGCTGAGGCCAACGAAAACAGCATGAGAGCCGATCTCGGAACGACTCTTGTACAGCTGGTCATGATCATGAACTCCCTGGGTTTCGAACAATAGGGGGTTAGACCACGACCCATCTAAAGGATGAGTGGTCTTCCGTCATTTCTCGTGAGGACTTGCGACCGTCCAATTGTCCGTCCGCCAAAGCTGCTGATCGAATCGCGCGGCGCACGCACCCGGGAAATCGCAGGGGAAATCGGAAACAGACTGGACCACGGTTTTCCATGAGTCAAAACCGTGGCCTGTCCCGGGCGCCCGTCCTACCGCCCCGCAAACCTCGCGTCGAGCGCCTACGTCACGCCCTCGCCCGTCATCTGCTGCACCAGTGCGCGCGCCTGTTCGGCCTGCGCCGGGGACAGCATCGCCGCGATCTTGTCGCGGGCGGCGAGAGCGTTCTTCTGGTTGGACGTGTCCGTCCGTTGCAGCGACTCCGCCAGCGTGTACGTGCTGCCGCCGGCTAGGTCCTTCGCATTGGTGACGTATTGCGCGACCGCCATCTCGAGCAGCGCGTCGGCGGCGACGAGGTCCCGCGGCACACCGGCGCCGTTGGCGTAGACGACGGCGAGGTCGAAATACCCGACCGCATCGCCGCCCGCCGCGCCCTTGCGGAACAGCGCAACCGACTGCGCGAGATCCAGCGGCACACCGTTGCCCTTCTGGTACAGCGCGCCGAGGTTGGTCTGCGCCACCGCGTAGCCCTGCGTCGCCGCGAGCGAGTACCAGTGCGCGGCCTGCGCCGGATCATGGGACACGACGCCGTCGCGATACATGTTGCCTAGCTGGTACTGCGCGAGCACGTAACCCTTGTCCGCGGCTTTCTGGAACAGCGCCTGCGCCTGCGCCGCGTCGGCCGGTACCCCACGGCCGAACTCGTACTGGATCGCCAGCAAGGTCATCGACTTCGGCTCACCTTGTTCGGCCATCGGCTTCAACAAGGCGATCGCGGTGGGGTAGTCCTTTTTCTGGATCGCATCGATCGCGTCCTGCAGGTTGGCGGCGGAGGCGGTCGCGATGGCGAACAGGCAGCCGATTCCGGCCAGGGTCGTGCGATGGAGGTTCATGGAATGTCCGTGTGGGTGGTCGATCGGGGAGGACGGCAGTTCCGGCGGCGCAGGCGCCGCATCGGGCGGCCGAAGTGCGGCGCGCACTCTAACCCATCAAGGCGACGGGCAAGACAGGGGAACAGTCATTTTTTCTGCGGCTTTCGCGATGATGGAGAGGGTGTGGATGGCAGGCCCCGGTGTCCACGCCTGGTACGACTATTTATCTGGCCCGGATTCAGTTGCAGTCCAGGGACTGGCTTTAGCCACGTGACCAGGCTTCGTTTCTTCGCGACCAGGCTTCGATTGCTCGTGACCAGGCTTCGTCCCGTCGCGATCAATCTTCGGCCGCACGCGACCATGCCTGATTTCGAGCTGACCAGGTTTCGACTTCGCGAATCAGGCTTCGGCTGCAGGAGACCAGACTTCGTCTCGTCGCGACGAAGCCTGGTTTGCACGCGGACATGCTTCGTCCGCTCGGGACCAGGCTTCGATTTGTCGCGACGAGGCTTCGTCCGCTCGGGACCAGGCTTCGTCCGCTCGGGACCATGCTTCGTTTCGTCGTGACCAAGCGTGGTCTGCCCGGACGAGGCTTCGTCGGCTCGCGACCAGGCTTGATCCGCAGGGCCTGTTTCGTTGGCCCAACCAGAGACGGAAATTGTGGATCGGAATGCAACTGGAGTTGCTCGCGATGGAACGTGATCCCCGCGGCACGCAACGCCCGCTGCCCGGGATTCA
>DATHOV010000203.1:0-6193 GCA_035484515.1 Lysobacteraceae bacterium | reverse complement strand
CCGAGCTCGCGCGCCAGTTGCAGAAACTCGCCGAACGTTTCGATCCGGACTGGAACCTGCCGTTCACCGATCTGTTCGGCGACGTGCTCGGCGTGCAGGTGGCGGCAACGGTCCGTGCGGCATTCCGTTTCGGACGCGATGGCGCCATGCAGCTCGCGCAGAACGGCGCCGAATTCCTCACCGAAGAATCGCGCGACGTGATCGGTCGCGCGGAACTCGAGGCCCACCTCGACGACGTCGATGTCCTGCGCGACCGCGTCGAGCGTCTGCACGCGCGCATCCAGCACCTGCATCGCGGGCTGCCGGATGCCGATGCTTCCCATCGTTCCGGCGGCAGCGGGTCGAACGCGTGAGCGGCGCTCCGCGCATCATGCAGATCCTGCGTGTCCTGCTGCGCTATCGCCTCGATACGCTGCTGGACGAGACGCGCCTGGCGCGCCGGCTGAAACTGCTGCGTCCGTTCGTGCCGGCGCGCGGCGACGTGGCGAAACTGCCGCGCGGCGAGCGCCTGCGGCTGGCCTTGCAGGACCTCGGCCCGCTGTTCGTGAAATTCGGCCAGGTGCTTTCGACGCGCCGCGACCTGATGCCGCCGGACATCGCCGATGCGCTCGCGCAATTGCAGGATCGCGTCGCGCCGTTCCCGGGCGAGCAGGCCGAGGCGATCGTCGCCGAGGCGCTCGGCCGACCGCTGGCCGAACTGTATCGCCGCTTCGAGCGCGAGCCGCTGGCCTCGGCTTCGGTCGCGCAGGTGCACGCGGCGGAATTGCCGGATGGCCGCGCGGTCGTGGTCAAGGTGCTCAGGCCCGGCATCGAGAAACGCATCGCGCAGGACCTGTCGCTGCTGCGCAGCTTCGCACGGCTTGCCGAGCGCATCGGCCCCGATCCGGAGATGACGCGTCCGCAGGAGATCGTCGCCGAGCTGGAGCGCTCGCTGCTGAACGAACTCGACCTGCAGCGCGAAGGCGCGAACGCGAGCCTGATGCGGCGCAATTTCGCGGACTCGCCCGACCTGTACGTGCCGGAGGTGTTCTGGACGCACAGTTCCGAGCGGGTGCTCACGCTCGAACGCGTCACCGGCGTGCGCGCCGACGACATCGCCGCGCTGGATGCGGCGGGCGTGGATCGCGCGAAGCTCGCGGCCACCGGCGTGCGCCTGTTCTACACGCAGGTGTTCCGCGACAACTTCTTCCACGCCGACGCGCATCCGGGCAACCTGTGGATCGACCTGTCGCGTCCCCAGCAACCGCGTTTCATCGCGCTGGATTTCGGCATCGTCGGCTCGCTGCCCGAGATCGACCGCTATTTCCTCGCGGAGAACTTCACCGCGATCTTCGAACGCAACTACCGGCGCATCGCCGAGTTGCACATCGAGGCCGGCTGGATGCCGGCGACGCTCCGGCTGGATGTGCTCGAAGCCGACGTGCGCACGATCTGCGAGCCGTACTTCACCCGGCCGCTGGCGGAGATCGCACTCGGTGAGGTGCTGTTCAAGCTGTTCAAGCTCGCGCGTGCGAACCAGCTCACCATCCAGCCGCAGTTGATCCTCCTCCAGAAGACCCTGCTGAACATCGAGGGCATCGGTCGCAGGCTCGATCCCCATTGCGACGTCTGGGTCGTCGCGCAACCGGTGCTCGCCGAGATCCTGCAACGCGAGCGCAGCCCGCGCGCGGTGCTCGAGCGCTTGCGCGAAAAGCTGCCTGGCTGGCTGCTCGGCGCGCCGGAGATGCCGCAGCTCGTGCATGCCTACCTGCGCAAGGCGGTGGCCGGCGAGGTCGAGCTGCGGATGAAGTCCGAGGACCTGGCCGCGCTGGCCGACAGCTCGCGCGCCGCGCAGCGGCAGACCGTGCTCGCCCTGCTCGGTGCCGCGCTCGCGGTATGCGGCGTACTGCTGTACGCGTTCCACATCGGCGGCCGCGAATTGTTCGGAATACCGCTTGCAGTATGGATCGCAGGCGCGGGTGCGCTCGCGGCGTTCATTGCGGCGTGGCCGCAGCGACGTTGATTTCGTCGATCACGTGAACGACAGCGCATGACCGACGATACGATGCCCGTGCTGTACGCGGACGACGTCTGCGCAGTGATCGCCAAACCCGCCGGCCTGATGGCGCATGCCAGTCCGATGGCGCGCGGCGAAGACGATTTCCTCGTCGATCGCCTGCGAACGCAGTTCGCACGTAACGTGGTGCTGGTGCATCGGCTCGATCGCGCGACCAGCGGCTGCGTGCTGATCGCGTTCGACCGCGAAATCGCCGCCGCGCTCGGTGCGCGCTTCATGGAGCGCGATGTCGACAAGACCTACCTCGCCGTGTGCCGAGGCTGGCCTGACGAGACGGGCACGATCGATCATCCGCTCGACGGCGGTCCGGGCAAGCCGCTGAAGAAGCACGCGGTCACGACCTACCGCCGGCTGGCGACCGTGGAACTGGAGCAGGCATCCGAACACTTTCCGACCTCGCGTTACGCCTTGCTCGAATGCCGGCCGCAGACCGGTCGCTGGCGGCAGATCCGTCGTCACCTCAAGCACGTCTCGCATCACCTGATCGGCGACACCAGTCACGGCGATGGCCGCCACAATCGCGCTTTCCGCATGCGCGGCGTGCATCGCATGCTGTTGCACGCGCACACGCTCGGTTTCGTGCACCCGCAGACAGGCATGCGCATCGAAGCGGCAGCGCCGCTGGATCCAGAATTCGAACGCGCGCTGGCGCTGTGCGGGTGGAGCGAGCCGATGCAGTCCGGTAGCGGTTCCTAGCCGGCCATCATCCCGACCACCACGCCCCATCCCGCGATCAGCCACAACGCCGCCGTTGCGAGCAGGCCCATCCCGAACCCCGGGCCGCGCTTCTTCGCATCGCCTGCGTACGCGATCGCATACCAGATGCGGCCGATGACCCAGATCAGGCCGATGCCGCCGACGAGGGCAGGGTTGGCGTAGCGCGTCGCGAGCCACAAGGCCGGCAGGAACAACACGATCGCTTCGAGTGTGTTCATCTGTACCCGGAACAGGCGTTCGAAATCCGGATGGCCGGTGGTCGCCGGTGCGACGATCTGATACTTGCTGCGTCCGCGTCCGACCGCTGCGCAGCAGCCGAAGAAGACTGCGATCGCGAGCAGGGCCACCAGATCGGGAAGATGGGTCATCGAATTCTCCTGAAAGTGAAGCGAATAGTAGAGCGATCGGCGGCAGCTTGGCGGACACGGGTTAAAATCAGCCGGCCAGCGGACCCTGCCTCCATGCTCGTGATCACGGACGACATTGCGATCCCCGACGACGAACTGATCGAACGCTTCGTGCGCTCGGCGGGTCCGGGCGGGCAGAATGTCAACAAGGTCGCCACCGCGGTCGAGCTGCGCTTCGACGTCGCGAACTCTCCCTCGTTGCCCGATCCGGTGCGCGCGCGCGTGCTCGCGCGGCGCGACCGCCGGCTTACCGACGACGGCGTGCTGGTGATCAGCGCGCAGCGCTTCCGCACCCAGGAGCGCAACCGCGCCGATGCGCGCGAGCGGCTGGCCGCGCTGCTGCACGCTGCGACGCACGTCCCGAAGAAGCGCGTCGCGACCCGGCCAACGCACGCATCGAAGCTGCGCCGCCTGGATGGCAAGAAGCAGCGCGCACAGCTCAAGCGCGGCCGCGGACGGCGCGGCTCGGACATCGACACATGAGTTTTCGTCTCGCCGGGCTGCCGGGATGCACGCCACGCACCGGCAATGCGTTCACGCGCTGGATCGGCCGCACGGTGCTGCGCCTGGGCGGCTGGACGATGGCCGGCGAGTTCCCGGACGTGCGCAAGATGGTGATCCTCGCCGCGCCGCATTCTTCCGCCTGGGATGCGGTCTGGGGCCTGGCCGCGAAGATGGCGCTCGGCTTGCGCATCGTGGTCATCGGCAAGCAGGAGCTGTTCCACGGACCGCTGGGCTGGCTGTTGCGCCGGTTCGGCGCGATCCCGGTCGATCGCGCGCGCGCGCATGGCGTCGTGGACATGGTGACCGAACGCTTCGCGGAATCCGACACGATGTGGTTCGTGCTCGCACCCGAGGGCACGCGCAAGCGCGTCGAGCGCTGGAAGACAGGCTTCTGGCACATCGCACGCGACGCGAACGTGCCGGTGCTGTGCGCCTACTTCCATTACCCCGAACGCACCATCGGCATCGGCCCACTGATGCACATGACCGGCAACCTCAAGGGCGACATGGCGATGGTGCGCGAGTTCTACAAGCCGTGGATCGGCAAGAACCGCGGGACGACATGATCCTTCCTGCGGGCACGGGAGAGGCTGGCTTCAGCGTTCCGAGTGTCCCACCTCGAAATAGTCGCCGCGCGCGAACAACCCGGGCTTGACGAGATTGACGAACGCGCGTGCATGCGGACTGAGGAACTTGCCCTTGCGGATCACCACGCCGTAGCTGCGCGGTGGGAAGTACTCGCGCAGGTTGCGCACCGCGAGGCGCTCGCGGTCGGCATCGGTCAGGCAGATGCCGGTCACGATCGAGATCCCCAAGCCCATCGCCACGTACTGCTTGATGACCTCCCAGCCACCTACTTCCAGGCTCACGCTGTAGGGCACCCGCCGCTGCTGGAACACAAGGTCCACCAGCCGCCACGTGGTCAGCCGGCGTGGCGGCAGGATCAAGCCGTAGGGCGAAACGTCTTCGAGCTGGAGTGGTTCGCGGGTCGCCAGCGGATGGCCGAGCGGCACGATCAGCATCGGGTCGAAGGAGTGGGTCGGGGCATAGTCGAGGTCGCTGGGCACGTCGAGCATCGAGCCGACCGCCAGATCCACTGCGTCCGAGCGCAGCAGGCCCAAGCCGTCCTGCCCGGTCACGTTGTGCAGTACCAGTTGCACCTCCGGATGGCGCTCCCGGTAAGCCTGCACCAGCGCGGGCAGCAGGTAGAGGATGGTCGAGGTGCCGGCGGCGACATGCAGGGCGCCCGCGGTCAGGCCCTTGAGTTTGGTGCGGAATTCCGATTCCAGCCCGTCCAGCCCCTCCACCAGCGGCCGCGCGAGTTCATAGAGCGCCTCGCCGGCGTGGGTGAGGCCGAATCGTTTGCCGCTGCGCTCGAACAGGCGCGTCCCGAAATCGCGTTCCAGGGCCTGCAACTGCAGACTCACCGCGGGCTGGCTCAGGAACAGTGCGTCGGCCGCGCGTGAGACCGAGCCCAGCCGCGCGACCTGACAAAAGGCCCGCAAGGGCTTGAGGCGTTCGCCCTTGTAGTAGAAACGCGAAGTCGATTCCGTCACAGGACAGCCATTTATTAACTTTTTTGATATTAATCATTCAATCATATCGATTGTCAACAATGCTGCACCGCATCTAAGGTCTGAACCCCGGACATGGAGCGGTAACAATGACTGATTCCACCCACCGCGGTACCGATACCGCTTCCGAAACGGCCGAAAACGACCTGCAGGCCTCGGGGATCCGGATCGCCGCCGACCGCGTTCCAGGGCAGGACACGATCCTGACTGCCGAAGCGCTCGCCTTCCTCGCCGACCTGCACCGCCGCTTCGACGCGACCCGCCAGGCCCGCATCAGCGACCGTCGCGCGCGCCAGGCCCGCTTCGACGCCAGGGAACTGCCCGACTTCCGCGCCGACACCGCCGCGATCCGCGCCGGCGACTGGCGCGTGGCGCCGATCCCGGCTGCCCTGCAGGATCGCCGTGTCGAGATCACCGGTCCAGTCGACCCGAAGATGGTCATCAACGCGCTCAACTCCGGCGCGAACTGCTTCATGGCCGATTTCGAGGACTCCACGTCGCCGACATGGGCCAACCTCATCGCCGGGCAGGACGCCTTGCGCAAGGCCATCGCCGGCACGCTCGAGTTCACGACCGAGATAGGCAGGCTGTACGCGCTGCGGCCCTACGGGGAGCAGGCCGTGCTGATGCTGCGCCCGCGCGGCTGGCATCTCGACGAGAAGCACGTGCTCGTCGACGACGCGCCGATGTCGGGCAGCCTTTTCGACCTCGGCCTGTTCGCCTTCCACAACGCCCACGCACTGCATGCGAAGGACCGCGGTCCGTACTTCTACCTGCCGAAGATGGAATGCATGGAGGAGGCCGCGCTCTGGGACGCCGCACTCAGCCACATCGAGGCCGCGCTCGGCCTGTCGCATGGCACGATGAAAGTGACGGTGCTGATCGAGACCCTGCCGGCCGCGTTCGAGATGGACGAGATCCTCTACGAACTGCGC
>DATHOV010000202.1:0-4563 GCA_035484515.1 Lysobacteraceae bacterium | reverse complement strand
GAACACGGCCCCGGGCGTCGTCGCGCGCCAGGGCGTCAAGCAGCCGCTGCAAACGGGCATTCGCGCGATCGACGCGCTCATTCCGATCGGACGCGGCCAGCGCGAGCTGATCCTCGGGGATCGCCAGACCGGAAAGACCGCGATCGCGATCGACACCATCCTCAACCAGCGCGGGAACGATGTGCTGTGCGTCTATTGCGTGATCGGCCAGCGCGCATCGGCCGTCGCCAAGGTGGTCGCCAACCTGCGCGAGAAGGGCGCGATGGACTACAGCGTGGTCGTGGTCGCCGAAGCCAGCGACGCGCCTGGCGTCTCTTATATCGCGCCGTATGCCGCGACCAGCATCGCCGAATACTTCATGGAAGCCGGCCGCGACGTGCTGATCGTCTACGACGATCTCACCCAGCACGCGCGCGCCTATCGCGAGCTGTCCCTGTTGTTGCGCAGGCCGCCGGGACGCGAAGCGTTTCCCGGCGACATCTTTTATATCCACTCGCGGCTGCTCGAACGGGCTACGCATCTGGGCAAGGATCGCGGCAACGGATCGCTCACCGCGCTGCCGATCATCGAGACCGAGGCGCAGGACATCTCCGCCTACATTCCGACCAACCTGATCTCGATCACCGATGGGCAGATTTACCTCTCGCCGTCGCTGTTCGAATTGGGGGTGCTGCCTGCGGTCGATGTCGGAAAGTCCGTTTCGCGCGTGGGAGGCAAGGCGCAACTGGCGGCTTACCGCGCGGTCGCCGGCGATCTCAAGCTCGCCTACGCGCAGTTCGAGGAACTCGAAACGTTCGCGCGATTCGGTGCGCGCCTGGACGAGGGCACGCGCCGTACCATCGAACACGGACGGCGCATTCGAGCCTGCCTCAAGCAGCCTGAATCCACACCGCTGTCGGTGCCCGCGCAAGTCGCGATCCTGCTGGCCTTGATCGCCGACCTCTTCGATGTTGTCGCGCTCGAGCGGATGGCCGAGGCCGAACAAGCCGTGCATGCAGCCGCAGCGAACATCCCGGCCGAGGTGGGCGCGCGCCTGCGTACCGCCGACGTGTTGAGCGATGCCGACCGCAAGACGATCGTCGACATCGCGCGCGCTGCGCTCGCAGGTTTCCAGGCCGAACCCGTGCAAGCATCTGCCGTTCCCGCGGCGACACCATGAGCGACTCCGCCGAGAGCCTGCGTCGAAAGATCGGCAGCGCCGGCGATCTCCAGGCCGTCGTCCGCACGATGAAAGTCCTTGCGGCCTCGAGCATCGGACAGTACGAACAGTCGGTGCGCGCGCTCGGCGACTACTACCGGACCGTCGAGCTGGGCTTGAGCGTCTGCTTGCGGACAAGCGCACCGCTGGCCCTGCAACCGGAAGGGCCGGCGAAGGAACGCCGCGTGATCGCGGTCGTGTTCGGTTCCGATCAGGGTCTGGTGGGACAGTTCAACGATGCGATCGCCGACTTCGCAGCCAAGGCGCTGGCTGGGCTGCCGGGCAGAGCCGACGTCTGGGCTGTCGGCGAACGCGTGCATGCGCGCCTTTCGGACGCAGGACTTGCCGTGGCGGGACTCTTCGCCGTGCCGAACTCGGTCAGGGCGATCACGCCCCTGGTCGGGCAGATCCTGCTGCAAAGCGAACTCGGACTCCCCGACCGGAACGTCGCCGAACTTCGCCTTTTCCACAACCGTCCGCTGCCGGCGGCGATCTGTGAACCCTTCCAGCAGCGATTGCTCCCGCTGGATGAAGCATGGCGAAGCAGGCTGGCCGCTCTTGCATGGCCGACGAAGCAGTTGCCGGAAATCGTGGGCGGCGACGTTTCGACGTTGCGCGCATTGATCCGCGAATACCTGTTCGTCTCGCTGTTCCGCGCCTGCGCCGAGTCGCTCGCGAGCGAGAACGCAAGTCGCCTGGCAGCCATGCAACGTGCCGACAAGAACATCGACGAACTGCTCGAGGACCTCAACGGGACGTTCCACCGGGTACGCCAGAGCGGCATCGACGAGGAACTGTTCGACGTGATCTCCGGCTTCGAGGCGCTTACGCAGGAAACGGCTTTGAGCTGGCAACGAGCGCAAACGTACAGACCGATCGGCCTGTCGAGCCCATCCTGACGCTGAAATCTCGAATGTACGCAACAGGCAGGCGATCTCACCGCCTCGACGTCCACTTGGACAAGGAGCAACTCATGGGCAGGAACGATGCAGTCGTCGCGGTATTCGCCGGTCACCACGATGCCGAAGCCGCCGTTGGCAAGCTTGGCGAAGCCGGGCTCGACATCAAGCATTTCAGCATCATCGGCAAGGGTTACCACACGGAAGACAATGTCGTCGGGTTCTACAACACCGGCGATCGCGTCCGGTTCTGGGGAAAGAACGGCGCCATCTGGGGCGGGCTGTGGGGTCTGTTCTTCGGCGGCCTGTTCATGGCGGTTCCCCTGGTCGGTCCGGTCGTGGTGCTCGGCCAACTCGCGGCGGCGGTGTTCGCCGCCATCGAAGGCGCTGTCGTCATCGGTGGTCTGAGCGCGCTGGGGGCGGGCATCTACAGTCTCGGCATTCCGAAGGACAGCGTGCTCGCCTACGAGCAAGCCTTGAAGGCCGACAGCTTCCTGCTCGTCGCGCATGGACCCGTCGCAGAAATGACCCTTGCACAGACGGTCCTCGAGACCATGAACCCGGCAGAGCTCCATGTACATCGGGACGTGAAGCCGGTAGCGGTCGATGCCGCAGCGAGTCAAGCGGCAGCATGATGCGTAGGGACGATGAACGCGGGGCAGGGCGCGTGTGGCAGCGGGAGATGGCGAGGGAATTGCAGAAATCGCAGCTGCATGCGCCTGGCACTCCCGGTAGCCCCGGCACGATGTCGGCATGAAGCTGCTGATGCTGTCGGATGTGTATTTCCCACGGGTCAATGGCGTCTCGACCTCGATCCGGACGTTCGCCGAATCGCTGTCGGAGATGGGGCACGAAGTCACCATCGTCTCGCCGGAATACGGAATCCACAGCGGGGAGGGCAAGTACGGCAGCAATGGCGCCTACGAGATCGTCCGCCTGCCTTCGCGGAAGATCTTCTTCGACCCCGAGGACTTCCTGATCCGCGCCTCTGCACTGCGCACGGCCTTGTCGCAACTGGCGCAGCGGCACTGGGACGTGATCCATATCCACACGCCGTTCCGCGCTCACCAGTTGGGCGTGCAGTTAGCCAAGCTGACCGGCCGGCCGACGGTCGAGACCTACCACACGTATTTCGAGGAATACATCGCGAACTACCTGCCGTGGGCGCCGAAGCCGTTGCTGCGGCTGTTCGCGCGGCGCGCTTCGCGCAAGCTCTGCCACGACGTCGATCATCTGATCGTGCCATCGCAGCAGATGGTCGGCGTGCTGGAAGATTACGGCATCCGCATGCCGCATACGGTCCTGCCGACCGGCATCGACCTGCGCGAGTTCGCCGGTGGCTCGGGCGCAGCGTTTCGCCGGTCGCACGACATCGCCATGGATCGCCTGACGCTGGTCACCGTCGGCCGCCTGGCCATGGAGAAGAACATCGGCTTCCTGCTGCAGGTGCTGCAGCGGTTGGTGGCCGACTTTCCGAGCCTGCTGTTGATCATCGCAGGGGAGGGGCCCGATTCCGGACGCCTGAAGAAACTCGGCGTCAGCCTGGGCGTGCAGGACAACGTGTATTTCGTCGGCAATCTCGACCGCCGCACGACCCTGCTCGATTGTTATCGCGCCGGCGATCTGTTCGTGTTCGCATCGCCCACCGAAACCCAGGGTCTGGTGCTGATCGAGGCGATGGCGCTGGGCGTCCCGATCGTTTCCACGGCCGTGATGGGAACCGCGACCGTCCTGCGCGAAGCGCGCAGCGCCTGCGTCAGCGAGGAGAACGTGGAAGTCTTCGCTGCGCACGTGGCGCAGCTGCTGCGCTCGCCGGCCGAGCGCGCAACGCTTTCGTGCGCCGGACCCATCGATGCGCAAGCCTGGAGCACGGACGTACTGATGAAGCGCGCAGTGGCGCTGTATGCGGAATTGGCTGGAGATGCGGCTGCAAAGGGATAAGGCTGGATCAAGCGCTTGAATGCGTGTTTCCCGAGCACGCCATTCATGGCATGCCGAACCTCCAGCTTGATCGGACGTTGTCTATCGTGGCGATGCGATCCTTGTGCGTTCGGGATCATCCGCCCGCCCGTAGTGCGCCCTGATTTCCGATTCCTGCTGCAGATCCACCGTGACCGCAGGGTCGTAGGGTGGGGCATCCTTTACCGCCTGCCGCGTGAGGTCGACCGTGACGGTCTCCTCGGACCAGCTCACGCCTTCGATCCACTCCGGCGCGATGAGGACCTGGTGACCGAGCCACCAGTTGCTGGTGTCGACGATGAAGTAGCGGATGGCCCAGGTCTCTTCGTCGACGAGGATGCCCTTGACGTGACCGATGTCGCCATCGCTCGCCACGATGTGGTAGCCCATGACCATGTTGCAGGCCCGCAGGTGAGGATCGACGTCCTCCTGCAGCGCTGTCTCGGGCAGCGGATCCGGAACGTCCGGCCTCGGCTCGATGACGGAGGGAGTCGATACGAACTGCGG
>DATHOV010000201.1:0-2766 GCA_035484515.1 Lysobacteraceae bacterium | reverse complement strand
GCATCCCGGGGCCGCTCTCGGCGATCGTGATGAAGCTCCTTGCGAAGACCGCCGAGGAACGGTACCAGACCGCCGCCGGCGTCGAGGCTGCTCTTCGCGGATGCCTCGCGACATGGGAATCGTTCGGACGGATCGACCCGTTCCCGCTCGGTACACAGGACGTGTCGGACCGGCTCATGATCCCGGAACGCCTGTATGGGCGGGAGCGCGAGATCGAGACCCTGCTCGCTTCCTTTGACCGGGTGATGGCCAGTGGCATCCCGGAACTCATGCTTGTTTCGGGCTATTCCGGCATCGGCAAGTCCTCGGTGGTGAACGAGCTCCACAGGGTGCTCGTACCGCCGTGTGGCATGTTCGCGTCCGGCAAGTTCGACCAATACAAGCGGGACATCCCGTACGCCACTCTTGTCCAAGCCTTCCAGAGCCTTGTCCGGTCGTTTCTGGGCCAGCGAGAGGCAGAGCTTGCCCGGTGGCGGGATGCCCTGCGCGAGGCGCTGGGCCCGAACGGTCAGCTCATCGTGAACCTCATTCCCGAGCTGGAGCTCCTGATCGGAAAACAGTCGCCGGTCCCGGACCTGCCGTCGCAGGACGCCCAGAACCGCTTCCAGATGGTCTTTCGGCGATTTCTCGGCGTATTCGCACGGAAGCAACACCCTCTCGTGCTATTTCTTGACGATTTACAGTGGCTGGATACAGCGACGCTCGACCTCCTTGAACAGCTGGTCACGCACTCGGAGGTGCGGGACCTCCTGCTCGTCGGAGCCTATAGAGACAACGAAGTCGGTCTTGCACACCCGCTGATGCGGACACTGGAGGCGATCCGCCAGGCCGGAGCAAGGGTTCAGGAAATCGTGCTGGCGCCTCTCGGGCTCGACGACGTGGTCCGCTTCGTCGCCGATTCTCTGCGTTGCGTGCCGGAGCACGCACGGCCCTTGGCGCAACTGGTGCACGAGAAGACCGGCGGAAATCCGTTCTTCGCGATCCAGTTCTTCACGGCGCTGGCTGAAGAGGGACTGCTCGTGTTCGACCCAGTCGCGGCAGCTTGGCAATGGAACATCGATCGCATCCGCGCAAAGAACTACACCGACAACGTGGTGGATCTTATGGCCAGCAAACTGAAGCGATTCTCCGCCACGACCCAGGAAGCCCTGAAGCATCTCGCCTGTCTTGGCAACGTCGCCGAAATCGCCACTCTCTCCCTGGTTCACGGGAAAACAGCGGAGGCAATGCACGCGGCACTTTGGGATGCTGTTCGCGCTGGGCTCGTCTTCCGCCTGGAAAGCACTTACAAATTCCTGCACGACCGGATCCAGCAGGCGGCGTATTTACTGATCCCCGAGGCGCACCGTGCCGAAGTCCATCTACGCATCGGTCGCGTGTTGCTGGCGAGCCTGACGGCGGACGAGCTCGCCGAGCATCTGTTCGATATCGCCAACCAATTCAATCGAGGCGACGCACGTCTGGTTGACCGGGACGAGAAAGCGCAGGTGGCTACGATCGACCTGCGTGCCGGGCGAAAGGCCAAGGCGTCAGCGGCCTATGCGTCGGCGTGTGTGTATTTTGCGGCCGGCATGGCCCTGTTGGATGAAATGGACTGGGGTAGCCAGCACACTTTAATGTTCAGCCTCTGGCTAGAACGCGCAGAGTGCGAGTTTCTGACCGGTAACTTTGACTTGGCCGAGCGACTGATTGTGGAGTTATTGGGGCGAGGGGCCTCAAAAGTCGACGAGGCGGCCGCTTATCATCTCAAGGTCCAGTTGCATATCGTGAAGGGGGAATATCCGCAAGCCGTGGCCAGCGCGCTCACGTGCCTGCGCCTTTTCAGCATTGACATCCCGGCGGACCCGACCTGGGAACAGGTCCAGGCCGAATACGAGACGATCTGGCAGACCCTCAGTGGACGCCCGATCGAGAGCCTGATCGACCTGCCGCTGATGACCGATCCTGAACTGCAGGCTGTCATGCGGGTGCTCTCGGCCACCAATCCTCCCGCCTACTTCACCAACTTCCCTTTGTGTTGCCTGCTCCGCTGCCGGATGGTGAATGTCAGCCTGCAGCATGGAACAAGCGGCGCTTCCGTGTACGGCATCGTCAGCTTCGGGTTTATCCTCGGCCCGGTCTTTCATCGTTACAGCGAGGTTTATCGTTTCGGTAGGCTCGCATGCGACCTTGTCGAGAAGCACGGCTTCATCGCCGACCAGGCAAGGATCTACGTCTTGGTGGGAGCGGTGGCGGTCTGGACGCAGCCGATGACAACGGCGATCGATTTCATGCGGGCGGCCTTTCGCGTCGCGACCGAGACGGGGGATCTAACTCACGCTTGCTACAGCATGTGGCAATCGGTCGCCTACCTTCTCCAGCGGAATGATCCGCTCGATGCGGTGTGGTGCGAGTCGGAGAGGAGCCTGGATTTCGTCCGGAGAGCCGGGTTCCGCGACGTCGCGGACATCATCGTGAGCCAGCAACGCTTCATCGCGACCATGCAGAGCCGGACCACGACCTTCCCCACCTTCAACGACGAGCAGTTCAATGAAGCGGCGTTCGAGGCGCAACTGACGGGCGACCGGATGCCCGTGATGGTCTATTTTTATTGGATCTTTAAACTCAAGGCGCGGTTCCTATCAGGCGACTATACCGGGGCTCTCGCGGCAGCCGACAAGGCGAAGGAACTCCTTTGGGGCGCATTTGGCGAGATCATGTTGCTCGACTACTTTTACTACACCGCTCTGACGGTGGCCGCCCTCTATGAGAAGGGTTCTGCCGACG
>DATHOV010000200.1:0-6572 GCA_035484515.1 Lysobacteraceae bacterium | reverse complement strand
CGTTGACAGCGGCAACCTTGCCGGACATCTGCTCGTGCTCGCCGAAGGCATGGTCATGCTGGCCGACGCCCCGGTGCTCCATCCGCGCGTGTTCGATGGCATCGCCGACACGTTCGGCGTGCTGTGCGAGAACGCCACCGTGGCATCCGAAGATGCGTTCCCGGATTTCCGCGCCGAACTGGCGACGACGCGTGCGCAACCGCCGCAGGATCTGGCCGCCGCCTACGCCGCGCTGGAACGGCTCGCGAAAGCCGCCGAAGGACTGCGCAATGGGCAGCGGTTCTTCGCCGACGATGAGAAAGACTGGGCGCTGGCAGTGCAGGCGCAGTGCCAGGAGGCGATCGCCGATCTGGCCTGGTGCGCTCCGTGGCTGGCGGCATCGTCCCGGGAGCAGGATGCAACGCCTGCAGGTGGAGTCGCCGCCATCCCGAGCCTGCGCGAACTGGCCCGTCATGCCTGGCCATCTGCCGCAGCGGGTGCCGACAGTTCCGGAACCGCGGAAGGAACCGCTCCATTGCAGGTCGCCGCGGTCCGCGCCTCCGAACGCATCGCCCGACTCGATCGGCTCGTGGCGCTGGCGCGCGAATTCGCGGCGATGGAATACGATTTCCTCTACGACCGCGCGCAACACCTGCTGGCGATCGGCTACAACGCGGACGAACGCCGGCTCGACGACAGCCATTACGACCTGCTCGCGTCGGAAGCGCGGTTGTGCAACTTCGTGGCGATCGCGCAGGGCGAGTTGCCGAAGGAGAGCTGGTTCGCGCTCGGCCGCCAGCTCACCAGCACCGATGGCGAGCCGCTGCTGATGTCGTGGAGCGGCTCGATGTTCGAATACCTGATGCCGCAGATCGTGATGCCCGGTTTCGACGGCACCCTGCTCGATACCACGATGCGTGCGGCGGTCGCCCGCCAGATCGAATACGGTCGCCAGCGCGGCGTGCCCTGGGGCATTTCGGAATCCGGCTACAACACGCTCGATGCGCAGCTCAACTACCAGTACCGCGCCTTCGGCGTGCCGGGCCTGGGCCTGAAACGCGGACTCGCGCAGGATCTGGTGATCGCGCCCTATGCCTCGGCGCTGGCGCTGATGATCGCGCCGGAACAGGCCTGCGCGAACCTGCAGCGTCTCACCGCGGCCGGATATTGCGGAGCATTCGGCCTCTACGAAGCGATCGATTTCACCCCTGCCCGACTGCCGCGCGGCCAGCCGTCCGTACTGATCCGCTCGTTCATGGCCCACCATCAGGGCATGAGCCTGCTGGCGCTGGCCTATGTGCTGCTGGACCGGCCGATGCAGCGACGCTTCAACGCGAACCGGCACTTCCAGGCGACCCTGCTGCTGTTGCAGGAGCGCGTGCCGCGTACTGCCGTGATCCATCCGCACGTCGCCGAAACAGAGGGCCCTGGCATGGTCGCCGATCCGACTGAAACCCGATTGCGGGTCTTCAACAACCCCGACAATGTGATCCCTGCCGTGCAGATGCTCTCCAACGGCCGCTATCAGGTGATGGTGACCAGCGCCGGCGGCGGCTACAGCCAGTTGCGGGACATGGCGGTGACGCGCTGGCGCGAGGATGCGACCTGCGATGCCACCGGCAGTTTCTGCTACCTGCGCGACGTCGACAGCGGCAGATTCTGGTCCGCCGCGCATCAGCCGACGCGGATGCCGGTCGAAGGGTACGAGGCGATCTTCTCCGATGCGCGAGCCGAATTCCGCGGCCGCAAGTTCGACATCGAAACCCATACCGAAGTCGTGGTATCGCCCGAGGACGATATCGAGCTGCGCCGCATCACGGTCACCAACCGCGGCCGTTCGCGACGCACCATCGAGTTGACCAGCTACGCCGAGGTCGTCCTGGCGACGGCCGCCTCAGACGCGGCGCATCCGGCTTTCAGCAAGATGTTCGTGCAGACCGAATTGCTCAGGCCCAAGCAGGCGATCGTCTGCAATCGCCGGCCGCAGGCCGAGCACGACCGCTCGCCGTGGATGTTCCATCTGGTCGCCGTGCATGGCGCCGACATCCAGGCGATTTCCTATGAAACCGACCGCTCCCGTTTCATCGGTCGCGGCCGCGATCTTGCCCATCCGCAGGCACTGGACGTTCCGGCGCTGTCGGACGCGGAAGGCTCGGTGCTCGATCCGGTCGTCGCCATCCGCGTATGCCTCGTGCTCGAACCCGACCAGATCGCGGTCATCGACTACGTGTCGGGCGTCTGCGACCAGCGCGATGCGTGTCTGGCGTTGATCGAGAAATACCGCGACCGCCATCTGGCCGATCGCGTGTTCGATCTCGCGTGGACGCACAGCCAGGTCGTGCGTCGCCAACTCAACGCGAGCCAGTCCGATGCGCAACTGTACGAACGCCTCGCCGGCTCGATCCTGCATGTGAATCCGGCACTGCGCGCCGAAGCCAGCGTGCTGATCAAGAACCGGCGCGGCCAGTCCGGACTCTGGGGCTATTCGATTTCCGGCGACCTGCCGATCGTCTTGCTGCAGATCGCCGACCCTGCCCACATCGACCTCGTGCGCCAGGTGGTGCAGGCGCATGCCTACTGGCGCCTGAAGGGTCTTGCGGTGGACCTGGTGATCTGGAACGAGGACAGCGCAGGTTACCGGCAGGTGCTGCAGGACCAGATCATGGGCCTGATCGCAGCCGGCTTCGAAGCCAGTCTGATCGACAAGCCCGGCGGCATCTTCGTGCGTTCGGCGCAGCAGATGAGCATGGAGGATCGCGTCCTGGTCCAGTCCGTCGCACGCCTGGTCCTGAGCGATACGCGCGGCACGCTCGCCGAACAGGTCGTCCGGCGCAGCCGGCTCGACACGTTGCCGCCGCGCCATGTTCCCAGCCAGATCGGGTACGAGGTGTCGCCTGCGGTCGCGCTCGACCCGATCGCGGTGCAGACGGACAATGGCATCGGCGGATTCTCGGCGGACGGACGCGAATACATCATCACGGTCAAGCCGGGCGAGGCCACTCCCGCGCCCTGGTGCAACGTGCTGGCCAATCCGCGCTTCGGCTGCGTGGTCAGCGAAAGCGGCCCGGGCTACACGTGGTGCGACAACGCCCACGAGTTCCGGCTGACGCCGTGGCACAACGACCCGGTATCGGATGCCTGCGGCGAAGCGTATTACCTGCGCGACGAGGACAGCGGGCGGGTGTGGTCGCCGACGCCGCTGCCGCGCCGCGGCGAAGGCGAGTACCGGATCCGCCACGGTTTCGGCTACAGCGTCTACGAGCACATCGAGGACGGCATCGCGAGCGAACTGTGGATCTACGTGGCGATCGACGCGCCGGTCAAGTATGCCGTCCTGAAGCTGCGCAACCTGTCCGCGCGAACGCGCCGGATCAGCGTGATCGGTTACATGGAATGGGTGCTCGGCGATTACCGCTCGAAAGGGCTGATGCACATCGTGACCGAGCACGACCCCGACACCGGCGCGGTGTTCGCGCGCAATCCCTACAACTCCGAATTCGGCGAACGGGTCGCTTTCTTCGACGTCGACGAACCCGTGCGCAGCGTCACCGGCGACCGCACCGAGTTCATCGGCCGCAACGGCAGCCTGCGCAAGCCTGCGGCGCTCGGACGGGTGAAGTTGTCCGGGCGCGTCGGCGCGGGTTTCGATCCCTGCGCCGCGATCGGCATCACCGTCGCCTTGATCGACGAAATCGAACACCCGGTCGTGTTCCGGCTCGGTTCGGGATCGAACGAAGCGGACGCACGCACGCTCGCGCGGATGCCGCGCGATGCGCTGGCCGCGCAGCGGGCGCTGGACGCGGTGCATGCCCACTGGCGCGAAGTGCTCGGAACGGTGCAGGTGCATACGCCCGATGCCGCGGTCGATGCGCTCGCGAACGGCTGGCTGCTCTACCAGGTCATCGCCTGCCGTTTCTGGGGACGCAGCGGTTTCTATCAATCCGGCGGCGCTTTCGGTTTCCGCGACCAGCTCCAGGATGCGATGGCGATGGTGCACGCCGCGCCGCAACGCGTGCGCGAGCACCTGCTGCTGTGCGCGTCGCGCCAGTTCCCGGAAGGCGACGTGCAGCACTGGTGGCATCCGCCGCTCGACCGCGGCGTGCGCACGCACTGTTCCGACGATTTCCTGTGGCTGCCGTTCGGGACGTGCCGCTACGTGGAGGTCACCGGCGACCATGGCGTCCTCGACGAGACCACGTCCTGGGTCGAAGACCGCGCGCTCGGCGCCGACGAGGAGTCCTATTACAGCCTGCCGACGCGTACGGGAAAGCGCGACAGCCTCTATCGCCATTGCGTGAAAGCGATCGAGCATGGCCTGAAGATGCGCGGCGAACGCGGACTTCCGCTGATGGGCACCGGCGACTGGAACGACGGCATGAACCGCGTCGGCCAGGGCGGCAAGGGCGAGAGCGTATGGCTCGCCTTCTTCCTTTACGACGTGCTCAAACGCTTCAGCGGAGTTGCGCGCCTGCACGACGACGCCGGCTTCGCCGAGCAATGTCTGCAGGATGCCGAAGCATTGCGCGTGGCCATCGAAGCCCATGCGTGGGATGGCGCGTGGTACCAGCGTGCGTGGTTCGACGACGGCACGCCGCTCGGCATCGCCAGCAACCGCGAATGCGCGATCGATTCGATCGCGCAAAGCTGGTCGGTACTGTCCGGTGCAGGCGATCCGGAACGCGCACGGGCCGCGATGGGTTCGCTCGACACCCACCTGGTCCGGCGCGACGCCAGGATCGTGCAGCTGCTCGACCCACCGTTCGATCGCAACGCCACGCACGCGGCCGACTATCGCGATCCGGGCTACATCGCCGCCTACGTTCCCGGCGTGCGCGAAAACGGCGGCCAGTACACCCACGCCGCGGTCTGGGCGACGATGGCCTTCGCCGAGCTCGGCGACCGCGGGAAAGCGTGGGAGCTGCTGGGGCTGATCAACCCGATCCACCACGGTACGACCCGCGAGGCGATCGAACTCTACAAGGTCGAACCCTATGTCGTCGCCGCCGACGTCTATGCGGTCGCACCGCACACCGGACGCGGTGGCTGGACCTGGTACACCGGTTCCGCGGGCTGGATGTATCGACTGATCGTCGAATCGCTGCTCGGACTGCATCGCAAGGGCGACACGCTGCGCATCGCACCCTGCATTCCGGCGGACTGGCCTTCGTATGCGATGGATTACCGCTACGGAAAGGCGGTCTATCGGATCGCCGTCGCGCAATCCGCTTCCGGCAACGATGGGGCCATCGTGCTCGTCGATGGCGTCGAGCAGTCGGAGCGGACGATCCGGCTCGTCGACGACGGCCACGAGCATCGCGTCGAAATACGATTGCAGTTGGCGACGCGTTGACGGCCGTTTCCGGACCTCGACCCGTCGGGTCGACGTTCACGCGCTTCCGCAACGCTACAGAAGCCCTTCGATCGGCAGCGCCCGCATCAACAGCGCTTCCGCGTGACGATGGAACGTCGCGTCCGGCTCGCTGTGGTAGTCGACGTCCTTCCCGTTCACGCTGGTTTCCCAATGCATCTCCGACGCGTCCGAACCGTCGCTGGCGCCAAGGACGACGTGATACGCATTCGCGGGGGCGGTGGCCGTCGCGAAGAAAGCGGAGACCGCTTTCGCAAGCTGGGGCGAATCCACGACCACGCCCATCTCGGTGTTCAGCAGCTTCGAACGCTGATCCATGTTCAACGAGCCGATGAACACGTAGCGCTCGTCCACGACGAAAGCCTTGGCATGCAGGCTGGCGCCGGAAGAACGGCCGACATCGGTGGCAGCCATCTCGGCGCCGGCTGCGGGCTTGAGTTCGAACAACTGCACGCCACCTTCGAGCAGCGCGCGCCGATGGCTCGCATAGCCTGCATGCACGGGCACTTCATCGGTGGATGCGAGCGAATTGGTGAGTATCTTGAATGCGACGCCATGCTGCGCAAGCGCGATGAAATTCTGTTCTTCCGGTTTGCTCGGGACGAAATACGGCGAGATCAAGAGCACTTCCGACTGGGCGCCCTTGATCGTGGCCTGGAGTTCGGGGCTGATGCGCAGATCCTTGCGTTCCGAGCCGGCCTCGATCTTCTCGGGCGCATCGGCGACCAGCGTCGCGTGGCCCCAGAACCAGGTGCCGGGATGATCGGCCGATGCGCCGTTGGGAAGATCGTCCATCGCGTTCTGCTTGTATGCGGTCTGGTCGAACGTGCGTGCATCCTTCTCCAGGCTCGCGCGCAACGAGGCCAGGCCGATCGCCGGATCGGCCTTGGCCGAGGCGGGCTTTGCCGGATCGGGCTTTGCCGGATCGGGCCTGGATTCATAGTCGCTCAGCGGACGCGCGGCGTCGCTGTTCCAGTAAGCCTCGAATGAGCGCGTCGCCGCCGGCACGACCGGGCCGATCGCAAGCAGGTCCAGGTCGCGGAAATTATTGTCGGAGCTGGCATCGAAATACGGATCGCCGATATTGCGTCCGCCGATCACCGCGACATCGTTGTCGACGATGAAGGACTTGTCGTGCATCCGTCGGTTGAGCTGTCGGAACTTCAGCACGAATTGCGCAAACCTGGAGAAAGCGCTCGGATGCGGCGAGCTGAACGGGTTGAAC
>DATHOV010000199.1:0-8266 GCA_035484515.1 Lysobacteraceae bacterium | reverse complement strand
AAGTCCTCTTTGCCGCCTGCGGGTGCCGGCGCCGATGATTGATCATAGTCGTCCCGAGGCGGTGCACCGCTCCCCGCACTGCGCTCCGCGCCGCCACTCGTTCCGCCAGAGCCGCCGCCCGCGCGTCCTCCGAGCATCTGCATGTTGTCGGCGATGATCTCGGTGGTGAACCGGTCATTCCCCTGCTTATCCTGCCATTTTCGGGTCCGTAATTTACCCTCGACGAACACCTGAGACCCTTTGCGCAGGTATTCCGCAGCGATCTCGCCCAACCGGCCGAACAGGGCAATGCTGTGCCATTCCGTGCGCTCTTGTTGCGCCCCGGAGGCCTTGTCCTTCCAGGACTCGCTGGTGGCGATTCTGATGTTGGTGACCGTCATCCCGCTCGGCATGGAACGGGTTTCCGGGTCTGCGCCAAGATTGCCCACCAAAATGACCTTGTTTACGCCGCGCGCCATGTCCTACCCCTGCAGACCATTGAAGGCGAGCATTGTACACGCCGAAACCCGCCCCAATACTCCAGCGGTTAACCCCCTGATTATGCAGATATACAGCGAAATCGGCCGACGCCGGCCCACCCTTTTCCAGCCCTTGGAGGCGCCTGCCCGCGCTTGACGTGGCGGGTATAATGGTCGGTTACATGCAAAATATCCGAATCCGGGGTGCCCGGACCCATAACCTCAAGAATATCGATCTCGACCTGCCGCGGGATCGGTTGATCGTATTCACCGGCCTTTCGGGTTCCGGCAAGTCCTCGCTCGCCTTCGATACCATCTACGCCGAAGGCCAGCGGCGCTATGTCGAATCACTCTCGACTTACGCGCGGCAATTCCTCTCGATGATGGAAAAGCCGGATATCGATACCATCGTGGGCCTGTCGCCCGCGATCTCGATCGAGCAAAAATCGACCTCGCACAATCCGCGCTCCACGGTGGGCACGGTCACCGAAATCTACGATTACCTGCGTCTCTTGTATGCCCGTGCCGGCACACCGCGCTGTCCGGATCATCACATCGACCTCGCCGCCCAGACCGTGAGTCAGATGGTCGACGCCGTTCTTCAGCATCCCGAAGGGACCGCCCTGATGTTGCTCGCGCCGGCCATCGCCGAGCGCAAGGGTGAGCACGCCGAACTCATCGAAGAACTGCAGGCGGGCGGCTTCGTGCGCGCGCGCATCGACGGCAGGGTCGTGGAGCTCGATCAAGCGCCCAAACTCGATGTGCGCCGCAAACACACCGTTGAGGCGATCGTCGATCGCTTCAAAGTGCGGCCTGACTTGGGTCAGCGCCTCGCCGAGTCCTTTGAAACCGCTCTGCGGCTGGGTCAGGGCGTGGCTCGTGTTGCTTACATGGACGATCCCGAGCGCGCCGAACTCGTGTTCTCCGACAAATTCGCCTGCCCCATTTGCAACTATTCCCTGAGCGAACTCGAACCACGCCTGTTCTCCTTCAACAGTCCGATCGGCGCTTGTCCGGCGTGCGACGGCCTCGGGACCCAGGATTTCTTCGACCCGGAGAAGATCGTCGCAAATCCGCATTTGTCGCTCGCCGGCGGCGCGGTGCGCGGCTGGGATCGGCGCAACGCCTATTATTTTCAGCTGATTCAATCGTTGGCGCGGCATACCAAGTTCGACATCGAGGCGCCGTTCGAGACCCTGCCGCAAAAGATCAAGGATCTGGTGCTGTTCGGCAGCGACGATGTGGAGATCGAATTCAAGTACCTCGACGGCAAGGGCGGTACGCTCAAGCGAAAGCACACCTTCGAAGGCATCGTCAGAAATTTGGAGCGCCGCTACAAGGAAACGGAATCGGCCACGGTGCGCGAGGAGTTGTCGAAGTATCGATCCTCGCGCCCCTGTCCCGAGTGCCACGGAACCCGGCTCAATCGGGCCGCGCGCAACGTCTTCGTCGACGGAAAAAGCATCCCCGAAGTATCTTCGCTGTCGGTGGAGCACGCCCTGCAGTTCTTCGCCAAACTCAAGCTGCTGGGTTGGCGCGGTGAGATCGCCGTCAAGATCGTCAAGGAAATCGGCGACCGGCTGGGATTTCTCGGCAATGTCGGCCTCGGCTACCTCACTTTGAACCGCAGCGCCGATACTTTGTCCGGAGGGGAGGCACAGCGCATTCGCCTGGCCAGTCAAATCGGCTCAGGGTTGGTCGGCGTCATGTACATTCTCGATGAACCCTCGATCGGTCTGCATCAACGCGACAACCAGCGTCTGCTCGACACGCTCGTCAATCTGCGCGATCTGGGCAATACCGTCATCGTGGTCGAACACGACGAGGACGCGATCCGTCAGGCCGATCACGTCGTCGACTTGGGCCCCGGCGCCGGCGTCCATGGCGGCCGCGTCGTGGCGCAGGGCACGGCCGCCGAAGTCGCGGCGAATCCTGATTCGATCACCGGACAGTATTTGAGCGGCCGGCGCCGCATCGAGATTCCCGCGAAGCGGCGTGTGCCGGACCCCAAGCGCATGCTGCGGGTGCTCGGGGCGACGGCGAACAATCTAAAAAACGTCACCGCGGAATTTCCCTTGGGATTGCTGACCTGCGTCACCGGGGTTTCGGGTTCCGGCAAATCGACCCTGGTCAACGACACTCTGTTCCGCGCGGTGGCGACGCAGCTCAATCATGCGTCGGCCGGAACCGCGCACTTCGACCGCATCGAGGGTCTCGATTTCATCGACCGGGTGATCGAGATCGACCAAAGCCCGATCGGCCGTACACCCCGCTCCAACCCGGCCACCTACACGGGCTTGTTCGCGCCGATTCGAGAAATCTTTGCCGCCGTCCCGGAATCGCGGGCCCGAGGATATGAAGCGGGACGCTTCAGCTTCAATGTCAAGGGCGGCCGCTGCGAGGCATGTCAGGGCGACGGCGTGATCAAAGTGGAAATGCACTTTCTCGCCGATGTCTATGTGCCCTGCGACGTCTGCAAGGGCAAGCGCTACAACCGCGAGACCTTGGAGATCCGCTTCAAGGGCAAGAACATACAGGAGATTCTCGACCTCACGATCGAAGACGCGCTGCCGTTCTTCTCCGCCGTGCCGACCGTGCAGCCGAAGCTGCAGACCCTGCTCGACGTGGGTCTGTCGTACGTCCGCCTGGGACAGAGCGCGACCACGCTGTCGGGCGGCGAGGCGCAGCGGGTCAAGCTTGCCAAGGAGCTTTCGAAGCGCGCCACCGGCCGCACGCTCTACATCCTCGACGAGCCCACCACGGGGCTGCACTTCGCGGACATCGCACAATTGCTCCTGGTGCTGCAGCGCCTGCGCGACGAGGGCAACACCGTCATCATCATCGAGCACAACCTGGACGTGATCAAGACCGCCGACTGGGTCATCGACCTCGGCCCCGAAGGCGGTCATCGCGGCGGCCGCATCATCGCAGCCGGCACTCCCGAGGAGATCGCCGCCCATCCCACCTCGCATACGGGGCGTTTCCTCGCGCCGCACCTGCTTTCGTCGCGTCTGGTTTCGGCCAGCGAAAACGAGCCGCGCAAGGGTCGCCCGCGGCACGGAGAGGCGCACAAACCCATGCGTCGGCGCCAGACCGGAACATGAACTCTCCCGCTGCTCCCGAACCCGCGTCGCCGCTTCTGTTCCGCACCGAGTTAAGCGTCCGCTGGCGCGATCTGGACGCGTTCAACCACGTCAACAACGCGATGTACCTGCGTTACCTGGAAGAAGCCCGGCTGCGCTGGCTGCTGACGCTCGAAGGCCCGTGGATGGACGAGAACGTCGCGCCGGTCGTCGCGTCGGCGTTGTTGAACTTCAAGCGTCCGATCTCCTGGCCCGAGGACGTGATCGTCGAACTGTTCGTCGATCGCATCGGCAACAGCAGCTTCACTCTCGGCCACCGTATCTGGTCGGCGAAGGACGCATCCATGCTGTATTGCGACGGCCACATCGTGATGGTGTGGTTCGACAAGCGCAGCGGAAAATCCGCGCCACTGCCGGAAAGCGTACGAGCTGCCTGCTCGACCGCCTGAAGGGAATCAGCGGGGCTCCGACGCCGCTACCGTTGCGCCCACATCGGTGGAGCCGCCATCCGCGAAGTCGAGCCGGAAATGCACGCGATCGCCGACCTTCAGCGCGCGCTTCGGCTGCATCAGCATCCAATGCAGTCCGCCCGGCGCAATCTTCAGGGTGCCGCCAGCGAGAATGGCCTGCTCGCCTGCAGGCCGCATCGTGCTCATGCCATTTACGATCAGCGACCTGTGCAATTCGACCATTCCGAACTCATCGCTCGTCGCCGACACGAGGCGCAGCGGCGTCTTGCCATCATTGTGCACGACCATGTAACCGGCCAGCATCGTTGCACCCGGCGGAGCGGCGCGCACCCAGGCCGCATCGACGTGCGCATGCGCTGCCACGGTCGAAACCGCTGCGGGCTTCGGCATCGGCATTGTCATCGGCGCGGGGTTAGCGGCCAGCACAGGTCGCATGGCCGCAGCAAGCAACAGGACGACTACGATCGTCGCCTTCGGTTCTATTTTCATGCGCCAATTCTAGCTTGCCCCGCGATGCGGTATCGTCGCCGGACTCCCACGCAGGACCCGACCATGATCCAGCAGCGCACCCACGGCACCATCCACGAGATCCGTCTCGCCCGTCCGCCGGTCAACGCGCTCAATCCCGACCTGCTGCAGGCGCTGCGCGTCGCCATCGAGGCGGCACCCGACAACGGCGCGCGCGCGATCGTGCTGTCGGGCGGACCGGGCGTGTTCTCCGGCGGACTCGATGTGCCGCATTTGCTCGGGCTCGACGCGGCTGCGCTGAAAGTCGCATGGCAGGATTTCTTCGCCGCCTGCATCGCGATCGCGAAATGCCCGGTGCCCGTCGTCGCCGCGATCGCCGGGCACGCGCCCGCTGGCGGCTGCGTACTCGCGCTGTGCTGCGACTACCGCGTGATGGCGCGCTCGCCCGATCCCGCCAAGCCCTTTCGCATCGGCCTCAACGAAGTGCAGGTCGGCCTCGCCGCTCCCGATTGCATCCAGCACCTGATGCGGCGCGTGGTCGGCACGTATCGCGCCGAACGACTGCTGGTGGCGGGCGCGATGCCCAATGCCCAGCAGGCCCAGGCCATCGGCTTGGTCGACGAGACGGTAGACATCGATCAGGTGCTGCCGCGCTCGATCGCATGGCTGAGCGAACTGCTCGCCCTGCCCTCGCTGCCGATGCTCGCCACCCGCGCGCTCGCACGCGCCGACATCGTCGAAGCGCTCACCGATCCGAAGCGGCTGAACCTCGATCACTTCCTCGACGCGTGGAACCATCCCGATACGCAGAGTGCGTTGCAGGCGCTGGTGGCGCGGTTGAAGAAGTGAGCGCAGCGATCGTCATTGGGGGCGCGAGGATCGTTCACTGCCGGCGAACTTCCCGGACCGTATCCGGGCTACGGGCTTCAACAGCGGATCACAACGAGAACGCGTCCATGCACGTGGCGCCGGCCGGCACATCCTTGTGCCGGCGTTCGCGGGCGCGCGGCAGTGCCACGCGACAGCTCCCGCTCACCCTTTCGCAATGGGCCGCGCCGGATCGCTGATCCATCCGCTCCATGAATCCGCATACAGCCGTGCGCCACGAAGGCCGGCGTGCTCCATCGCAAGCAGGTTGTGGCAGGCGGTGACGCCCGAGCCGCACATCATCACGACCTGCGAGGGATCGCGCCCTCTCGCCAGATCGCGAAACTCATCGGCGAGTTCCGATGCAGGACGGAATCGCCCGTCCGGCCGAAGATTGCGTGCGAGCGGACGGTTGACCGCGCCCGGCACGTGGCCAGCAACACGATCGAGCGGTTCGACTTCGCCGCGGAAACGTTCTGGAGCGCGCGCATCGACCAGCAGCAGCGCACCCACGCGATCCGGGTGGAGCAATTCGTCCGCATTCACCAGCCGAGAGGCATCGTAATGCGCCACGTAGTCGGAGGCGTTCGGACGCACGGATTCCGTGTTGGTCGGCAGGTGCAGCTCGGTCCAGCGTGCGTAGCCGCCGTCGAGCACGGCCACATACTCGTGGCCGAGCAGGCGCAGCATGAACCACGCCCGCGCCGCCGCCATCGCGCCTTCGCGGGCGTCGTACACGACCACCTGGTGCGCGGGCGTGATGCCCCACAGCTCCAGCCAGCGGCAGAAGTCGGCAGCAGCGGGCAGCGGATGGCGACCATGCCCGACGCGGCCATGATCGGAGAGATCGCGATCCAGGTGCGCGTACACCGCTCCGGGCAGATGACCGGCGGCGTAGTCGCGCTCGCCCTGCACCGGATCGACCAGCGTCGTGCGTGCGTCGATGATCGCCAGGCCTGGCTGCCCGAGCGACGGGACGAGTTCCTCAGCCGTCACCAGGGTGGTCCAGTGCATAGGTTGCAAAAGCATCCATTCGCTCATCGCACGCTCTCCAGGCGCTCGCGCAGGTTGACCAGCATCGCTGCGGTCGCGCCCCAGATGCGGTGACGCGCGTACTGGTACTCGTGGTAATGGCGCTTCCGACCGGCGAATTCGCGCGCGACCAGGCGGATGTTGTTCGCATCCATCAGGTAGTCCAGCGACACCTCGAAGGCGTCGGCGACCTCACGCGGGTCCAGGCGCAGCGCGTAATCGGGCGCAATGCGCGCGACCACCGGATACACGTGATAGCTGCTGATCGTGTCGAACGGGTCGAGATAGCCGAGCGGTTCGATCCAGTTCGACGCCAGGCCGATTTCCTCCTGCGCCTCGCGCATCGCCGCGGCGATCGGATCGGCATCGCCGACCTCGATGCGGCCACCGGGAAAACTCACCTGTCCCGCGTGCTGGCGCAATGCATCGGTGCGCAGGGTCAGCAGCACCTGCCAGCCATCGCCGCGGGGAACCAGTCCCACCAGCACGGCCGCCGGCGTCAGCACCGTCGCATCTGGCAGCAGATCCGCGTGTTCGGCGCGATTCCATGCCTGTGCCCGCGGCGGTGCGGCCAGCGGATGCAGTGCGCGGCGGATGGTCGCGATTTCGGTGGATCGCCGCGTCTCGTGCGCTGCCGCGCGCGCCGGCAGGATCTCATCCATGTAGCGCAGGCGCGCGGAATCGTCGAGAGCGAGCCACGACGCGATCTCGCTGCCGGTGCGATGGCAGCCTTCGCAATAGCCCTGCGCATCGAGGTGGCAAATGCCGATGCACGGGCTGAGCACCGCGCGGACGGGACTGTTGATAGGCAAGGTCATCTGCAGAAAAAACGTAGGCGCGCGGCACGAATCGTGAAAGCTCCGATCTTGCAAGCATAGACCGGATTGGCGACGCACGACGTTCCGGACGCGAGCCGCACAGGCCTCACCCTACTTGAGCACCTCGATCATCTTGATGTCCATGAGCAGTGCCTGGTTCGGCCCCACCGGCGATCCGGGGCTGGAGCCGTAGGCCTGGTCGGGAGGCAGTACGACCTCCCAATGCGAGCCCTGGCGCATCATCGGCAGGATCTGCTTGATGCCGGCCAGCGGCGATTCGTTGATGACGATGGTGGTCGGCTGCGGGTTGGCGACGTTGTAGCTGCTGGCGAATTCCTGTCCGGTGGAGATCGCAGCGCGATACAGGATGCGCGCCTGTCCGTCCGGACGCGGCGATGGGCCGTTGCCCTCCTCGATCACGCGGTACTGCACGCCACTCGGCAGCACCTTTACGCCGGGTCGCACGCGGTTCTTGGCGAGCAGGGAATCGCTCGACACCTTGTTTTCCGCCGAGGCCTTGTCGAAAGCGGCCTTCGCCTGCGCGTAGAGCTTCTGCTTGAGCGCCTGCAGCACCACTGCGATCTGCTGCGGCGGCTCCGCCGGGGTCTTGCGCGCCATGCCGTCCTGAATCGCGCGGAGCAGGGTCGCCTGATCGACGTCGATCCTGTTCTCGACCAGGCTGCGACCGTAGTCGTAACCCAACGCGTAACTGAGCTTGCCCTTGTCGGGCGTGGCATCCTGCGCGCGCGCGGCGGCCACGCACAGAAAAGCCAACACGAAGAGCAGCAAACGCGTTCTCATCAATGTCTCCGCTGGTGGGTACGGCGCGGCGCAGGCTCGATCCGCTTCCGGCATCGCGATCGCACCCGCAGCGGGCTAGGATAGCGTCCGCACCGGCGATCTGCCACACGACTCGACCGCCAAACCGCGCCGGAGTTCCGCGCGGACACCTTCCATATCACCACAGGCAGTCCCATGTCCGACTCCCATGCATTCGACCACCTGTTGATCGAGGATCGCGACGCCGTGCGCGTCGTCACCATCAACCGTCCCGACAAGCTCAACGCGCT
>DATHOV010000198.1:0-2215 GCA_035484515.1 Lysobacteraceae bacterium | reverse complement strand
CGAAGTGCTGGCCGAGCAGCGCGGCGCCGAGGTGGACAACCTCGCCCGCGTCAACGAGATGATCATCCGCCGCATGCGCACCGGCCTGATCGCGGTCGATTCCGACAACACGATCCGCCTGTTCAACGAATCGGCCTGGTACCTGCTCGGCAACCCCTCGCCGGAGCGCCGCGCGCTGGCCGACGTGGCGCCGGAACTCTCGCGACGCCTGTGGCATTGGCGACAGCAGCAGCGCATCGATACCACGCCCCTGTCGCTCGCACCCGATACGCCGGCGGTGATCCCGCGTTTCACCGCGCTGGGCGGCATGCAGGACCTGACCCTGATCTTCCTCGACGACACCTCTCTGCTCTCGCGCCGCGCCGAGGAACTCACCCTGACCACGCTCGGCCGGCTCGCGGCCAGCGTCGCCCACGAGATCCGCAATCCGCTCGCTGCGATCAGTCATGCCGGACAGCTGCTGCGCGAATCCACGATCGAACCGGAGGCCGATCACCGCCTGGTCGAGATCATCAATTCGCAATGTCAGCGGATGGACGGCATCGTGCAGAACGTGCTCGGGCTCGCGCGTCGCGAACGCTCGCGCCCCGAAGCGCTGGAACTGGTCGCGTGGGCGGAACACTTCATCGCCGACTTCCACGGCGCGCAGTCCGACGAGCGCGACGAACTGCGGATCAGCGTGCCGCAGGGGGCCATGCGCGCGATGATGGATCCGCAACACCTGCAGCAGGTCGTCACTGTACTGGTGCAGAACGCCTTGACCTACGGGCGGATGCCGGGCGAGGGCGCCAGGGTCACTCTGGTGGTGCATCGCGAGGGCGACGAAGGTGAGCCGTTGCTGGACGTGGTCGATCGCGGGCCGGGGATCGCTTCGGCCGTGATCGAGCACCTGTTCGAACCGTTCTACACCACCAGCGAACATGGCACCGGTCTCGGTCTGTACATCGCGCGCCAGCTCTGCGAAGCCAACCAGGCCAGCCTGAACTTCGTCTCCCTGCCCGCCGGCGGCAGTTGTTTCCGCATCGCCCTGGCGCGCACCGAACCCGTGTCGCAACGGGCTTCCGCCAACACACTGGTCTCGGCATCCCTGCGCGACGGCAGGACAACTTGATGGGGACGCCACCGATGCGCCTGCAAAGCCAGTCGCTTGCTGCCGCTCTTTTCAAGCAAGTCCGGCCATCACGTATAATTCTTCAGCATGAGCAAGCCCACCGTGCTGGTCGTCGACGACGAACGCGACATCCGCGAGCTGCTCACCATCACCCTCGGCCGGATGGGTCTGCTGGTCGAAAGCGCCGGCAATGTCGCCGAAGCCAGGTCGCGGCTTGCCCAGGCCCGCTACGCTTTGTGCCTCACCGACATGCGTCTGCCGGACGGCAATGGCCTGGAGATCATCGCGCACATCGTCGCGCGCCACCCGGACACGCCGGTCGCGATGATCACCGCCTACGGCAACGTCGAGGCGGCGGTCGATGCGCTCAAGGCCGGCGCCTTCGACTTCGTATCCAAGCCCGTCGACCTGGCGGTGTTGCGCCGGCTGGTGAGCAATGCGCTGGAACTCCACCAGCAGCGGCGATCGGCCGCCCCGCCGTCTTCCGGCCTGACCGGCGATTCGGCGGTGATGCAGCAGCTGCGGCAGACCATCACGAAACTCGCGCGCAGCCAGGCGCCCGTGTACATCGCCGGCGAATCGGGAGCGGGCAAGGAGCGCGTCGCGCGCCTGATCCATGAACAGGGGCCGCGGGCCAACGGCCCCTTCGTGCCCGTGAATTGCGGGGCGATTCCCGCGGAGCTGATGGAGAGCGAGTTCTTCGGTCACAAGAAGGGCAGCTTCACCGGCGCGCACGTCGACAAGGACGGCCTGTTCCAGGCGGCCAATGGCGGTACCCTGTTCCTCGACGAGGTCGCCGAACTGCCGCTGCACATGCAGGTCAAATTGCTGCGCGTGATCCAGGAAAAATCCGTGCGAGCGGTCGGCGCGTCGACCGAAGCGCCCGTGGACGTGCGCATCCTCTCGGCGACCCACAAGGATCTCGCGCAACAGGTGGAAGACAACCGCTTTCGCCACGACCTGTTCTACCGGCTCAACGTGATCGAACTGCGTGTGCCGCCCCTGCGGGAGCGCGTGGACGACATTCCCTTGCTCGTGGACGCCATCCTGCGACGGCTATCGGCCGAACTGGGCGAACCCATGCCGTTGCTCGACGCCGATGCG
>DATHOV010000197.1:0-5300 GCA_035484515.1 Lysobacteraceae bacterium | reverse complement strand
CCCGCCAACGCGAGCGGCCACGCGCAAGCGGCGCAGCGCGCCCAACGCGCGAACGAACGCGTCCTGTCGCCTCCTGGTTGCCCCTGCCCCCGGTCTCCCATGCCACTAGCATCGCCGATTCCGGTTAAGACCGTCATCCAGCCGCCAATCGGGGCCTTGTGCTCGTCGTCCCGACCCCGGACCGGATCCGGGGGAGGGATCCGTTATCCGAAGGCATGGCAGCTTCGAGATGCCCCGCTTCGCTGTTGAGAAGCGCTTCCTCCCCCGGATCCAGTCCGGGTCGGGATGACGAGAGGGATTGTGGGGTCAGGAGTCGCCCGTCGCGTTCCTGCGGTCTGCGTGGAGCCATGCCGCGCGAGCGGCATCGCGCGTGTCCTCCCATGACAAAGGCGAATTGCCCTTGTGGCGCTCCCATATGGTGCGCAGTTCGGACTCCGCCTCGCTCCATGGCCGATCGCGATAGAGGTAACCGGCCATGAAGGCCGGGGCATAGTCCTCGTAAGGATGGGCAAGGTGGTAGCGCGTGTCGGCGCCGTACATGTCGCGCCAGTAGGCTTCCTCCGCCGTGGGATTGAAGGCCTCGCCCACGCCGTGCCCGGCGAGTGCTCCGATGATCGCGCCGAGGAATCCGCCGACGGCCGTGCCGACGGGGCCGGCGAGCGATCCGATGGCGACGCCGGCGACCGCTCCACCGGTGGTGCCGACGCTGGTGCTCAGCCCATGCGATCCCGGCGCGCCGGTGATCGGATCGCGGTTCATCATCCTGCTCTCGATGCGTGCGGCCTTCTTCTCGAACAGCTCACGCTCGCGGCCCAGCTCTTCCTCGGCCTTGGCGATCTTGCGTATCGCGCGGGCGTTCGTGGGGCGTGGATTCTGGTTTGTCGAATTTTCGATCGGTCCATCCTTCATGACGCTCTCCCTCCTTGGAAGATGCATCGATCTTGCCCAAGCCGGGCTGTCGGGGCCTTGAACCGATGGAAGCCCTTGTCGGCTGGGACCGACGAACCGGCGCTTTGAATGCGCCAGGGCCGATGCCGGGATGACCGGCTTCGCTGTTGAGAAGCACTTCCTCACGTTGCTCGGGATGACATTTCGCAAGGCGAAAAGCGAAAAAGATCCGCCCGAACCAATGCGCGGCCCGCGAGGGACCGCGCATCCTGTGTCGCTGCATCGAGCGAACGCGGCGCCAGTTCGCGCGTCACGCGTCCGCGTTACTTGCGGGCAGCGTTGGCCTGATACTTCGCGTAGTAGGCGCGGTACTCATCCGGCGTGAGGATTCCGTCGCCATTCGCGTCGGCCTTGTCGAAGACCGCCTTCATGCTTGGATCCGCCGCGGCTTCGGCCTTGCTGAGGTTGCCGTCCTTGTTGGTATCGAGCTCTTCCCAGGTCTTCTGGCCGCCCGAGCCGCTTTTCGTGGCCGGCGCAGTTGCGACCGGACTGGACGACGTCGTATCGGACGATTGCGCAGTCGGCGTATTGGCGCTCTGTGCGGTCGTCGTGCCGGCTGCCGGGTTCGTAGTCTGCGGGATCGACGCAGCCGCCGGCGGCGATGCCGAGTCCGATTGCGATGCGGTGTTGCTCGGGCTGGTGGATTGCGCGAATGCGAGCGGCATCATCAACGCCGCGGAGAGCGCCAGCAGGCCGGCGGAAGACTTGCGCGAAAAAATGTTCATGGGATGCCTCCAATGGCGGAAGTGAATGCGCGGCATCTGCCGCACATCGCCACCATGCCAAGGCACCGCTGAACCGGCACTGTTTCGCGAATCTGAAAACACGTTCTTTTAACTTTCAACCATGGCGCAAGCGAATTGCGTCAAGCGCTAAAGGATCAGGTTCATTTTCGTGCGGAAAATGAACCTGATCCCTGAAAAAACCCGGGGTTTTATCCCCGGGCTTTCGAGTCGTTCAGAGCTGTTTTTTCGGTAGACGGGTCTACAGAATCTTACGGATGCAGCGCGCTGATCAGTGCAGCCTTCGGACTGCCCCAACCGGTCACCAGGTCGAACCCGGTGTTGGCCGAGTAGCTGCCGGACTTGCCACTGGTGATGTCGTGGAAGTCGGTCGAATAGCTGCTCGTCAAGGCCAGCGGATAGATCAGCGCGTTGAAGTTGCCGAGGGTCTTTTTGCCGCCCGCCACCGATTGCTGGTTGGCCAGTGCGGTGAACGCAGCCCACATCGGCGCCGCGAAGCTGGTGCCGCCGTACTCGTTGGCCTGGCAGGCCTGCTGGTCGCCGCAGGTGTAGAACGTGAAGTTGGCATTGGCCGCCACGTCCGGACCATTGCGGTAGGTCGTCGATCCCTTGTTGGTCGACGTGATCACGCCCGAGAGCTTCTGCCACGAGGGAATCGCGATCTTGTTCGGCGAGATGCCGCCACCGCTGTCGACCCATGCGGTCTCGGACTTCCAGGCGCCACCGGCGCTGGCGGTCGTCAGGTCGGTTCCGCCGACGGCGATGATGTAGGCATCGTCTGCCGGCCAGGACTCGGCGTTGCCGCTCTTCGTCCAGGTCGAATCATCGCCCGAGGCCACGAAGAAAGTCTGGCCCTGCGCGGCCATCTTCTCGAAATACGGATCGAGCGTGGACGCATCGGCCGGTGTCCAGCCCCACGAGCAGCTGTTCACGGAGGCGAGCGGCGTGTGGGTGGTCATCGCACTGATGATCGCGGTATCGGTCGAGCCGACGAAAAACGACACGCCGGTCAGACCCGGTGCCATGCCGATGGCCTGGGTCAGGTCGAGGTTCTGCTCGCCGTCGTCGCAGTCGCCACCCTTCTTCGTATAGAGGCACGCGGTGCTGGTGCCATCGGTCGAGATCAGGTTGACCGGAACGTTGTTGGTCTGCTTGACGTTCTTGTAATACGTGGTCAGGTCGGCCAGGTCGGTGCCGTAGTATTCGAACAGACCGAGGGTCTGGCCTGCGCCGTTCAACGAGCCGCTGCCGTAGTAGGCCGCACGCATGTCGCTGCCGAGGAACGAAGCCGACGGACCCGAACCGGTCGTCGCATGGCCGACGACGGCATCGGGACTGATGCCATGGGCCTTGGCGTAGTCGCTCTTTTTCTCATACATCGGGTGCCGCTTGTCATTGTTGTCCAAGCCGGAGACGTGCCAGAGCGGAATCGCCAGCGCGGTCGTGGGTTCGCGGTCCGGGCCGTAGAACACGTGACCGTCGGTCGGATCGCGCCAGGTGAGCATGCGCACGTTGAAAGCTGCTTCGACTGCGGTGACCGGGCCTCTTGCCTGGACTTCCATGCCGTCGCGGCTGCCGCCGGTGATCGTGAATCCGTTCTTGACCAGATACTTCACGACGGTGTCGTAGTCGCCCTGGGTCGGACCGAACCTTTCGGTGAACTGCTTCGGGGTCAGATACTGGCGGAACATCACGCTGGAAGGATCGGTAACGCCCTTCACGAACGCATCCAGGCCTGCGCGGTCGCGAACCGGCAACACCACATCGATATTCATTGCCTGCTGCGGAGCCAGGCTACCGGCCCGCAATGCCGCACCCGTGCGCACCTCATCGCGCACATGGTGGGTCATGACATCGGCGGCCTGCGCCGTCATCGTCGTGCCCAACACCGCTGCGATCGCAAACGCAAGCAAGGACGTTTTCCGCACAGAGCGTGCAACACCGTTTCCGAGATCTGTTCCAGTCGAATTCATTTGGAAGCTACTCCCCTAGGTGGACAATGATGGCGAACAAGCAGCCCTGGCTGATCGGTCGGGCCGTCGCGGAGTCTAAAGGATTCCTTCCGCGCCGCTTATTGCAGGGCAGCAATGTTAGCTGGACCTTTCGGTCGACCGGGTGCGAGGCTTTCGCCCTCGCGTGATCCATGCTCGCGAATAGCCCTATTCCTGTTCGCACGACGTGGTTGAAATGAACCACCATCGCGAGTTGTTGCGCCACGATGTTTGCGACATCCACGACGGAGTCATACGCCCGGACGATTCACGCGAGACGACGAAGCAACTCCATGCCGGGCGCGCAAACCGCCTCGAGGCGTGCACGCTCGTCGGCCGGCAACTCCACCCACTTCGGCGGGTTCTTGCGTACGCGCGCGGCCGCCTGCGCGAGCCACGATGGATCGTCCAGATCGGGGTCCATGAACCGGACGATGCGTTGGAGCTCGGCATGGGGTGCATCGAGCAGCGACTCGTAGCGCACGTGCAGGACCCGCTCGGCGGGCACCTTCCCCAGCAACTGCAGGCCCATGGCGATCATCGCGGACCATGCCCCGCCGATCGGCTCGATCGGGAGTTCGAAGCGCTGGAACACGTCGACGTCGAAGCTCTCGGGTACGAGTCCTCGCCACTCCGGCGGCAAGTCCTCGGGCACCTGGTACGTCGGCGTGAGATAGGGGGCCGAACCGAACCTCTGCTTGAACAGGTTGGCGATCATTCCCATCCGCATCAGTGGAAACCGGCTCGCCGACACCGCGAACTCGCGACCGTCGCGAAAGACGTGGATGAACTTCGCATCCGGAAAGAAGTGGGACAAGGCATGGACGAGGCCGAGCGAACCGCCCGAGCGCTCGCACCAGAACCGGCGGTGCAGGCGTGAACACAGCCACTGGAAAACACGCAAGTACTGCTGATGGATCCGGTCTTCCGGCAACGACCGCACGAACGCGCCCAGCTCCTCATGGAGCCCATCGGGATCTTCGCTGAGCAACGGTAGCGTCATCGCCAGCAGCGGCGGAATGCCCGTCTCGCGAAAGCGCGCAACGGAAGCCAACGGGTAGCGAAACTCCGCGATGGGCAGACCGCGCTCCATCAGTCGAAGCCAGGCCGTATGGCGGGGCCGAGGGTCGCTCAATACCGACCAGAGGCTCGGACCGTCGATCGGATCCGTCGCGAAACCGAGCGGATGGAGCGCATTGAACAGCTCGGAGAGACTCAGGATATCCGGATGCAGCGAGAGCAGCTCGGAGAGCATCGTCGAGCCGGAGCGGCCGGTGCTGACGATGAACAGAGGGGCTTGCGGCGATCCTGTCATGACGGGACAGCTTCGCTGTCGAAAAGCATCCTGATGCCCTTGCCCGGAAAGTGCGCAGGGTGATGGCAGAAGTGCTGCGGCGCAAGTGCGGCCAACCGGTATCCGCGAATTCATGCCTCGCACAGCCGCGCCTGCCTACGATGCGGGAAACATCCATGGAGGGATGGCCATGATCCGCAAGCTCAAGTCCGGCGAGTACCGCCTGTATTCGCGCAAGATCGATCCCAGGACCGGCAGGCGCCGCAACCTCGGCACCTTCACGACCCGCGAAGCCGCCGAAAAGCACGAACGCGAGGTGCAGTA
>DATHOV010000196.1:0-3488 GCA_035484515.1 Lysobacteraceae bacterium | reverse complement strand
TCGGGCAGGCCGAGGCCGCTCTGGCCGAAATCGACGACGTACTTGGTCGAATCCCTGTTGTCCTGATGCACGCCACCGCCGAACGGTGTGTCGATGCCGACCAGGCCGAAGTGAGCGATCAAAGCCGGCAGGTCGTTGACGCTCTTCATCGCGTCGATGCGGTCGAGTTCGGGCTGCAGCGGCTTGAGGCCGAGGGTCTCGAGCCTGCCCTCGTCCATGAAGCTCGCGTACAGGTCGCCGACCTTGCGCTCGCCCTCGTTGTGCGGCGACTTCTGGGCGTCCTCGATGATGCCGCGCAGGTTCTCGATCGACTTGTCGTAGAGCATGTCGAACGCGCCATAGCCGGGCTTGTCGGCCGGGATCTGGGTGGTCGCCAGCCAGTGGCCGTTGATGTATTCGTAGAAGTTGTCCTGGGGGCGAACGGACTTGTCCATGTCCGCGGGATTGAGACCCGAACCGAGCGGTGCGGTGGCCGCGCCGGCGATGCTGCTGAGCAGTCCGAGTCCAATGGCGGCAACGATCTGTCGTTTCATGCGGGATTTCCTGAGGAGGGGTGCGCCGGCGCGCAGAGGTGTGCGGGGGACGAGCCGCGGCAGTGGGGCACGCTAGCAGATCGGCCGGGGATTGTTATGGGCCAGAAGTCCTGCAAGGCAAGCGATGAGGGATGAGGGACGGGCAGCGAGGGCGCGCGAACGCCAGGCCCCTGCGAGACCGGCAGGCGGGAAAACCCGGTTTCTTCGCAGGACGGGCGGAACGCCAGGACGCCGCATCAGTGCGCCGTCGCTACCCGTCCCTCTTCCCTCGCCCCTGCCTTCTGCTCAATCCACCAGATTGCGCCCGTGGAACAGCTCTTCGATCTCGCGTCGGAGCTGGCCCTCGATGCGCAGGCGTTCCTTGAACGAGAGGTTCTTGGCCTTTTCCTCGAACAGGTAGGTGTCCAGGTCGAACTCCTTCACGTGCATCTTGGTGTGGAAGAGGTTCTCCTGGTACACGTTCACGTCGATCATCTCGTAGTGCGCGCGGTGCGCCTTGGACAGGAAGTCCTGGATCGAGTTGATCTTGTGGTCGATGTAGTGCTTCTTGCCCTTGATGTCGCGGGTGAAGCCGCGCACCCGGTAGTCGGTGACGACGATGTCGGACTCGAAGCTCTCGATGAGATAGTTCAGCGCCTTCAGTGGCGAGATCACGCCGCAGGTCGCCACGTCGATGTCGGCACGGAAGGTCGCGATGCCGTTCTGCGGATGGGTTTCGGGATAGGTGTGGACGGTGATGTGGCTCTTGTCCATGTGCGCGACCACGCTGGCCTCGCCGTTGGCCTCGCGCATCGCACCGGAGAGCATCTCCGGGCCGACGTCCTTGCGGTCGATGATCGGTTCCTCGGAGATCAGGATCGTCACCGAGGCGCCCTGCGGATCGTAGTCCTGACGCGCGACGTTGAGGATGTTCGCGCCGATGATCTCGGCCACGTCGGTGAGTATCTGGGTCAGCCGGTCGGCGTTGTAGGCCTCATCGATGTACTCGATGTAGCGCCCGCGCTGCTCGTCGCTGATCGCGTAGCAGATGTCGTAGATGTTGAAACTCAGCGACTTGGTGAGGTTGTTGAAGCCCTGGAGCTTCAGGCGCGGCAACGGCTTGACCACGGCAGTTCTCCAGCCAAATGGGGCGATTCGGGGCGCGATTATCGGCCAAAGCCGCCGCCATGCAAACCGCCGCGTTGCCCAAAGGGCCGGCACAGCCTAAGCTTCCGCACTGAACAGGGGCGAAACAACCTAACGACCATGGCCAAAGTCTCCCACTTGATGCCGCATGCGCTGCTGCGTCCGTTGATCTCCTCCGAGCTCGCGCCCGACGCGGCGACGATGGAGCACTTCCTCGGTTACTGCCATCGGCACCGCTACCCGAACCGGACCGACGTGTTCCGTCCTGGCGACAACGCCGACACCCTGCACTACGTCGTCAGCGGCACGCTCTCGATCATCAGCGAGGAAGCCGACGGCCGCGAACTGGTGCTGTCCTACCTCAACGCCGGCGACTTCATCGGCGAGCTGGGCCTGTTCGTGAAGACCGAACGCCGCGAAGTGGTGCTGCGCACGCGCAGCCCGGTCGAACTGGCCGAAATCAGCTACGAGCGCCTGCTCGCGCTGTTCCATGGTCCACTCGCGACCGACTGCCCGCGCCTGCTGTACGCGATCGCCTCGCAGCTCGCCAAGCGCCTGCTGGAGACCAGCCGCAAGGCGAGCCGACTGGCTTTCATGGACGTCAGCGGCCGGATCCTGCGCACCCTGCTCGACCTGTGCGAGGAACCCGAAGCGCTCAGCCATCCCGAGGGCACCCAGATCCGCGTCTCGCGGCAGGAACTGGCGCGCATCGCCGGCTGCTCGCGCGAGATGGCCGGGCGCGTGCTCAAGCAGATGCAGGTTGACAAGCTGCTGCATGCGCGCGGCAAGACCATCGTGGTGTATCGCTCGACGCGCGAGTGAGCCGCAATGGGCGGGAACCGATGCGGATTCCGTCAGATACGGCTCCCGCCGAACGACACGTCCGCATCCAACCCGCCACGGTGAATCGGCAGACCGATGACTACCCCCTCTGACGCGGTCGTTCATGTCCGCGCCTCCCGCGATGGCGATGCATCCGACATCGCCTCGCTGATCACCCTGCTCGGTTACCCCTGCCTGCCGGACGAAGCGATAGCGCGCATGCGCGCTATCGCTACCGAGCACGACCAGGCCCTGTTCGTCGCCGATCGCGACGGCCACCTGTGCGGCCTGCTCGCGCTCGACCTGATGTACTACCTGCCGCTGGGTGCGCGCACCTGTCGCATCACCGCACTCGTGGTCGCGACCGCGCACCAGGGCGAAGGCGTCGGCCGCGAACTGCTGCAGTCTGCGGAAGCCTGGGCCCGCCAGGCCGGCGCCGCGCGCATCGAGGTCACCAGTGCCGCGCACCGCGACAGCGCGCATGCGTTCTATCGGGCGTGCGGGTACAGCGATGGCTCGGTGCGGTTCGTGAAGCGGCTCGGAGATGCGTGATTCGCTTTGTCGGCCTGTCTGGTGTGTGGCTGATTGATGGGCATCGCTACGCTCAACCCATCCTGCCCGATCGACGCCCGCCCCAATCCAGAATCGGCACATTCAGCCCAAGCGCGCGCCGGAATTCAGCCACGCGTCGCGGTCGCGGATTGACCACCACCGGTTCGCGCACGGCCCGCAGCAGAGGCAGGTCGGCGGTGCTGTCGCTGTAGGCGCGCACGATCGGCGCATCGAATCCGGCTTCACGCAGCATCCGCAGCTTGTTTTCAGCGTGACAGTGCTGCGTCACGATGCGCCCGACCCAGCATGGAGCGCTGCGAGAGCCGACAATCGGAAGATCCGCGTCGGCCGCCAGCCCCAGGATCGAGCGCGCCAATGCGGCCGATGCGCCGGTCGCGATCACCACCGGATCACCGCCCGCACGATGCGCGCGCAGTGCGGCGAGTGCGACAGGCA
>DATHOV010000195.1:0-6045 GCA_035484515.1 Lysobacteraceae bacterium | reverse complement strand
CCGGGACGGCATGGGCACTCGCAGCAGATTGCTGAAGAACGCCGACCCCATCGAGGGGCTGGCCCTGCTGTTGAAGGGCGACGAGGATGAGGATCTCGTGCTTCTGGATGTCAGGATGCCATCCGGCCTGCGCCATACGGTTCCCGCCATCGTGGGCGCGGTACGACGGCAGGAATACACGGCTGCGCCGCAGCCATAGGACCGCCGGTCCTCAGGTCGATGTACTGTCGAAGACGGCATGGCCATTGCGCCCCGCCGACTTGGCCCGATACATCGCGGCATCCGCACACTTGAGCAATGCGGCGGCATCCGTACCGTCGCGCGGGAATGCGCTGATGCCTATGCTGACGGTGACTGCGACCGTCTGCCCCTCCAGCTGCACCGGCTGCGCCACTTGCGCGATCACCTTGCGCGCGACCGTCAAAGCGCCATCCGGGTAATCGATATTCGGCAGCACCAGCACGAACTCGTCGCCGCCCAGCCGCGCGACCGTGTCGCTGGGTCGCATGCAGTCGCGCAGGCGCGTGGCGACTTCCTTCAGCAACTGGTCGCCAGCCGCATGTCCCAGCGTGTCGTTGATCTGCTTGAAGCGATCGAGGTCGAGCAAGGCCAGGGCGACAGTCTGGCCTCTATTGCCCGCTTCGATCATCGCCTCGGCCAGTGCCTGCTCGAAGCCCACCCGGTTCGCCAGGCCGGTGAGCGGATCGTGCAGCGCCTGATAGCGGATCCGGTCGACGGCGAGACGCTCGACCGTGACGTCGCGTACGGTCAGGCCGATGCCGTCGCCGAGCTTCACCAGTTGCATGTGGTACCAGTGCATCTGCCGCACGACCGCGGTGCGCTCGATGACGGCCGGTTCGCCGGTTTCGACCACGCGCACGCAGCAATCGAGGAAGCCATCCGTGCGCAGTTCCGGAAACAGTTCGCACATGCCGCGACCGAGCGCCTCCGCGCGCGGTCGCGCGAGCACCGCCTCGGCACCTGCGTTGAGCAGGGTGTAGCGCATGTCGTGGATCGTGCCGCGCAAGTCGCGCACGCATTCGAGGATGAAGAACGCATCGAGATTGCTTTCCACTGCGGCCTCGAAACGCACGCTGCTCGCCCTTGCCTGCGCACGCGACTCCTCCATCGCGGCCAGCAGCGGACGCAGCCTGCGCCGCATCAACCACAGTCCGAACAGGAGCAATGCACCGAGGAAGAGCATGATGCGCTGGAACTGCTGGCGGATCGGCGCATAGATCTCGGCGATGTCGCGCTTCACCACCAGGCCAAGCCCTGTGTTGCCGATCGGCCCGTAGGCGGCCAGCACGCGATGCTGGCCATAGTCGAGCGCGATGATCGAACCAGTCTGTCCTCGCAGCGCATGGTCCATCGGCAGGGGCTGCCCTGCAATTACGCGCGCGATGTCCGAGGGCCTGTCGCGCCTGCGCATCGGGAAACAATGCATCATGACCGCGTCGGCTCCGCACATGGCCATCTCGCTGCTGCCGCCGAGCCGGTTGCTCGACGCACTCATCACTGCCAGCGTCGGCAGCGGTTGCTCGGTGATCAGGGTGCCGATCTCGCCCGCCGTGTCGCGCACCGGCAGCGCGCGCCGCAGCACATAGCCATCCTTCCACAGCAACCAGCCGGGGAAACTCCCTCGCAGACGCACCGCCAGCGCGGGCTGGATCGGCGCGCCATCCAGTTGCCAGTGGCGTCCGGCGATCTCCACGGCGATCGAGGAAAAGCCGTTGGGGCGCATCCTGGACGCCCTGGCGCGCAGTTCGCCCAGAACGGCCGTGTTCCCGGGTGAGAGCGCCAATGCGCGCAGCAGTGCGATCATTTCGTCGTCGTCGCTCACGACTTGTGCGCGACTGCTGCGATGCTCGATGGCCTGATCGAACAGGACGATGCGATCGACGGTCGCCTGGATCAGCCCGTCGCGCGCCTGATGCTCGACCTCGCTTTGCAGGAAGCCGAATCCGCCGATCCCGGCGCTCGCCGCGACCAGCAGCAACAGCATCGTCGCCGTGCGATAGACCCCTGCGACTTCCCTGCCCTCGACGCTCATCGGCGCGATCACGCGCGCCGGCACTAGGTTCCACAGCCCGATCCCGAGCACGACCATGCCAACGCCCGTATGCACGGCCATCCGCACCACGCCCGTCCAGCTGTACAGGTATTCGAGCTGCAGCGAATAACCAATCACCCCGAGCGCGCCGATCGCAACCACCCCGGTCGCGAATCGTTGCGCCCACAGTGCTATCGCCCCACCGCGCGAATGCAGCGCTGCCAGCAGGCCCAGGCCGAGCAGGAGGTAGCTCAACGCAGTGTTCGGGGCCATCCGACCGGGATGCAGATAGTCGGGCTGCAACGGACGGTGCAGGTCCGGCAGCGACAGCGCCGGGCTGAGGTCGAAGATCAGCACGCAGAACTCTTCCAGCGCCAGCAGGATGAGCAGCACCGCGAATACGGTAGCGATCCACGTGCCCCAGCGGCCGCGCGCGACAGCCGCTGACAAGCCGGAGCCGCCGAGCACGAAACCGACCGCGGTATTGACCACCATCGGCGTCCAGTCCGGACGGATCTGCACGAGCACCGGAATGCCGAAGATCCAGCCGACCAGCGTGACCATGCCAAGCGCGAGCGCGAAGGCTGCGCACAGGCGGATGGTCAGGATGCGGCTCTTGCTCTCGTTCACGCCCGGATCTGGCAGGGGGCCTGATGTCACCTTGCCACAACTGCGGTTCGTGGGGTGTGACAAGGCAGCCTGTTTGAGGCTGCCTCGACGGGCTGCTCGATGGCGGAGAGGGTGGGATTCATTCGGGCCATCGATGGCCCTCACCCTGCGGGCGGCTTCGCCGTGCAGATCGGCAGTCCTGCCCTCGCCCCTTCGGGGCCGACCTGCGGTCGTTCCGAATCGTTCCAGACGATTCGTTCAAGACCACTTTGTGGCGGAAGCGGTGGGATTCGAACCCACGGTGGTATCGCTACCACGCCGGTTTTCAAGACCGGTGCCTTCAACCACTCGGCCACACTTCCAGTAAAGCAATTCTCTCACGCAACCGGGTCGACTCTCACGCGGCTGTCTTCTGCCGCGCCAACTGTTTCTGCAATGCCAGTTTCGCGCACTCCTCGCGCGATTTCGTGCAGCCGCTTCGCGAGGCTTCGAGCAGGGGCGGCAGGCGTTCGGCGAGGAAGTCGATGAACACGCGCACCGCTGGCAGCAGGCCGCGACGCGACGGAAACACGGCGTGGCAGATGCCCTGCGGCAGCGACCAGTCGGGCAGCACCGGCTCGAGTTCGCCATTGCCGATCGCCTCGGCGCACACCGTCTCCGGGACCAGGGCGATGCCGTGCCCGCGCTTGGCGACTTCCATCAGCAGCGGGAAATCGTGGCCCATCAGGCGCGGCTGGATGTCCACCCGCACTGTCGTGTCGTCGGGGCCGTGCAGCTCCCAGCGTTGCCGGCTCTCGTCCTCGCTCATGCTCAGCGTCGCGTGCGATTCCAGGTCCTGCGGCGAGGTCGGTCTGCCCCTGGCATCGAGATAGGCCGGACTCGCGACCAGCAGTTCGCGGATCTGGCCGAAGCTGCGCATCACCAGGCTGCCGTCGTCGTTGAGCTGGGTGCGCACGCGCAGGGCGACGTCGAAGCCTTCGTTGATCAAGTCCACGCGGCGGTTGCTGACCTGCATCTGCAAGCGCACCTGCGGATACATGACGAGGAAATCCGGAAGCAAGCCCGCAAGCTGCTGCTGCGCGAGGGCGACCGGGCAACTGACCTTGATCACGCCGCGCGGTTCCACGCTCAGGCGCTCCACCGCTTCGCGCGCGGACTGCGCCTCCGACAGCATGGCCTGCGCATGGCGATAGACGTTCTGACCGACCTCGGTCACCGCGAAGCGGCGCGTCGAACGCTGCAGCAGGCGCACGCCGAGATCGGTTTCGAGCTGCACGATGCGCCGGCTCAGGCGCGACTTGGGAATGCCGAGCGCACGTTCGGCCGAAGCGAAGCCGCCGTGTTCGACGACCATCGCGAAGTAGTACAGATCGTTGAGGTCCTGCATTGCATGTACCCCGCTAAACGCTGGATGCCCTTCCAGGAAGGGACCGTACGAATACCGCTTAAACCATCCGTGGACTTGGAGTGGAAAGCCCTCCCCTTCAAGGGGAGGGTTGGGTGGGGATGGTGTTGCTGGAGTCGCCCAGCTACACCATCCCCCACCCAGCCTCCCCCTTGAAGGGGGAGGAGTAACAGCGTCAGGCGATCGACTCGATACCACCCATGTACGGCCGCAGCACCTCGGGAACCGCGATCGATCCGTCCGCGTTCTGGTAGTTCTCCATCACTGCAATCAATGCCCGCCCGACCGCCACACCCGAGCCGTTGAGGGTATGCACGAGTTCGGGCTTTCCGGTCGCCGGATTGCGCCAGCGCGCCTGCATCCGCCGCGCCTGGAAATCGCCGCAGTTCGAACACGAGGAAATCTCGCGGTACATGCCCTGCGACGGCAACCAGACTTCCAGGTCGTAGGTCTTCTGCGCGGAGAAACCCATGTCGCCGGTACACAGCAGCACGCGCCGGTACGGCAGGCCGAGCTTCTCCAGCACGAGCTCGGCGCAGCGCGTCATGCGTTCGTGTTCGGCATCGCTTTCGGCCGGACGCGCGATGCTGACCAGCTCGACCTTCTCGAACTGGTGCTGGCGGATCATGCCGCGGGTGTCGCGGCCATGGCTGCCGGCTTCGGCACGGAAGCACAGCGAGTGCGCGCTCATGCGCATCGGCAATGCGGCATCGTCGACGATTTCGTCGCGCACGATGTTCGTCATCGGCACTTCGGAAGTGGGAATCAGGTATTTCAGACTGTCGCCGGCCAGCGTGGAGAACGAGTCATCCTCGAATTTCGGCAATTGCCCGGTGCCCCGCATCGAATCGGCATTGACCAGCGCAGGCACGTTGATTTCGAGATAGCCGTGCTCCTGCGTGTGCAGGTCGATCATGAACTGCGCCAGCGCGCGATGCAGGCGCGCGATCCCACCGCGCAGCACGGTGAAGCGCGCGCCCGAGAGCTTCGCGCCGGTATCGCCGTCGAGCCAGCCATGGCGCGCACCGAGTTCGACGTGGTCCTTCACCGCGAAATCGAACGTACGCGGCGTACCCCAGCGATGCTTTTCCACGTTTGCGTGTTCGTCGGCGCCGACCGGCACCGACTCGTGCGCAAGATTCGGCACGCAGGCCACGATCGCGTCGATGCGCGTGCGGATATCCTCCAGCTTGGCCTCGCTGGCCTTCAGTTCCTCGCCGATGCCGGCGACTTCGGCCATCAGCGGCGCGACGTCCTCGCCCTTCGCCTTGGCCATGCCGATCGCCTTGCTGCGCGTGTTGCGCTGGTTCTGCAGCTCCTGCGTGCGCGTCTGGATGGCCTTGCGCTCGGCCTCGAAGGCTTCGATCTCCGCGACGGGAAGATCGTAGCCTCGCGCGCGCAGGCGCTCGGCGGTCGCAGCCAGTTGGCCGCGCAGGAGGGCGGGATCAAGCATGGAACACTCCGGAGGAATCAAGCTCGACATTATCGCGGTTGGAACGACCATGCCGCAAACGCGGTCATAGTTCAGACCCTCCGGGATAAGCTAGCGCAGGCAACCAGCGACCCCGACATGACCGACGACTACGACAACTCCCAGCAATCAGAGGAAGCTCCGCATCCCCTTGCGTCGCTGCTCGCCGGACGCCCCTGGCTGAAGCCGCTGCTGCTCTTCGCGATCGCGCTCGCCGCTGGCGCGCTCCCCAGCGGACTCTGGCTCCGGTGGCATCCGAAGCCCGTCACGCTCGCGCCCAGCGAGACCGTGGTCGCGTCGACCCCGGACCATCGCCCCCTCCCGGCACCCATGGCCGGAGGGACCACCAGCCTGCCGGCGCCCGCATCGCTCGCGCCCGACGCGCCGCACATCGTGTCCGCGGCGCCCGATGCCGCAGCCTCGCCGGCAACGGATTCCACGCCGGCCGATGCCTCCGACAACCCTGTCGAAACCGTGCAGGGAACCAACCCGTCCGCATCGGAGCCT
>DATHOV010000194.1:0-2154 GCA_035484515.1 Lysobacteraceae bacterium | reverse complement strand
CGTCGGGTGCGGCGACAACACGCAACCCGGCGTCGCTTCGGTCAGGAACTACCTGCACTCGCTGCCCTACAGCACCTTCCGCGGCACCGATTGCCAGCCCGGCGCCTATTACCTGGTCAACAACTACAATCCGGGCTATCTGGGCGACGGCACGCCTGCGCCGCTCGGTTCGACCCAATTCACGATCCCGCCGACCACGCAGAACAACCTCGCGCTCCTGCTGAACCATCACAACGTGAGCTGGAAGTACTACGGCGAAGGCTGGGACGGCGGCAAGGAAGACGGCGAGGCCGGAACCTACTGCAACATCTGCAATCCGTTCCTGTATTCGACGCAGATCATGACCGACCCGGTGCAGCGCGCGAAGAACCAGGACATCAACGACCTCTACACCGACCTCCAGAACAACACCCTGCCGGCGGTATCGATCGTCAAGCCGGACGGCATCCTGGACGGACACCCGGCTTCGTCGAAGCTCGAACTGTTCGAAGGCTACGTGGAGAAGATCGTCGAGATGGCGAAGGCCGATCCCAAGGTGTGGGACGACACCGCGATCATGATCACGATGGACGAAGGCGGCGGTTACTACGACTCGGGTTACGTGCAGCCGATCGACTTCTTCGGCGACGGTACCCGCATCCCGCTGCTGGTGGTGTCGAAGTACTCGCAGGGCGGCCGCGTGGTGCACACGTACTACGATCACGTGTCGTTCGACAAGTTCGTCGAAGCCAACTGGGGCCTGGGCCAGACGATCTCGCTGCGCAGCCGCGACAACCTGCCCAACCCGATCCCGACGGCAGGCAATGCGTACGCGCCCGCCAACGCGCCGGCGATCGGCAACCTGATGGACATGTTCCACTTCGCCGACATTCCGGGCGCAACGGACTGACCATCGCGCGATCGGACCAGCCCTGCCCGCGAAAGCGGGCGGGGCTTTTGCGTGCCGCCATACAACTGCAATGCGGCGCCCGCATCCTTTCCAGCCCGCGCCACGATCGAGCATCCCCGACCATGATCCATCGCACACGCCATTCCCGCTCCATTTTCCTGCGCAGCGTTCCCCTCGCGGTGCTTGTCGCTGCCGGCCTGCACTGCACGCCCAGCCGCGCCGAGGGAGACGTCGATCTCGCAATGCCCGGCCTGTGGAAGAACGACATCACCCTCGTCGCCCACGCGCACAAGACCAAGCCCACGGTGCGCTGGCACTGCATGCTCGATGACGACGATCCAGGCATGGAATTCGCGACCCAGCTCTCCATCCCCGGCAGGAAGTGCAAGGCCGGCGATGCCCAGCACGGCGAAAAGGGATTGAGCTGGTCGCTCACCTGCGGGCACCTCACCGCGACCGCGCAGTTGACCTTCGATTCGAACGAGCACTACACCGGCAGCATCGTCTCGAAGAATCGCGAGATCGTCCACCTCGAAGGCCAGCGTCGCGCCGCCTGCACCGACCCGAGCGACTGAAGGCGGTCCAATGCCCGGCTGGCCGGCCAATGAGCGACGCGGGCATCGGCCGCCTCCGGAACATTAACTTTCGGTAAGGTCGTCGCAAGCAGGGCTTCAGCGGAATTGGCGCAGCTTGGGCGGTGTCGTGGCATCGTCTGCATTCCACGATCTTTCCTCACCGCAACCCAGGAGATATTCGATGAAAGTTCGTATCGTTCTTGCCACCGGCCTCATGCTCGCCTTCGCCTCGACCGCGTTCGCCCAGGACGCCTCCGCCCCGGCTTCCGATGCTGCTTCCGATGCCGCCGCACCGGCTGCCTCTGGCGCGGCCCAGCCCGCCACGAAGCATCACGCCAAGGCCAAGCATCACAAGGCGGCCGCACCGGCTTCGGCTGCTTCCGATGCCGCCGCACCGGCTTCGGCTGCTTCCGATGCCGCCCCGGCTTCTGCCGCTTCCGATGCCGCTGCACCGGCTGCCTCCGGCGCGGCCAAGCCCGCGGCGAAGCATCACGCCAAGGCCCATCATCATGCGCACGTCGCTGGCGAGCCGGCCAAGATCGACCACAGCGCCGACCACATGATCGTCACCCCGCCGGACAGCAAGGTCACCGTACCCGCCAGCGGTCCGTAATCCGATGCAATGCCTTCATCCGCGGGCTAGCGCACGCGGATGAAGGTCCGCAACCCGCCGGAGGCAGCGCAACCCGC
>DATHOV010000193.1:0-2772 GCA_035484515.1 Lysobacteraceae bacterium | reverse complement strand
CGTCCGAACGTCCCGCTTGCCGAGACGGTGCACCGGCATCGCATGAAGACAGGCGTGGTGAGTTGGACGACGAGGTCCGAAAGGGCCGTAAGAGTTTCGGGTGTGCCATGGGTTCGGGTGGGCATGGAGCCGTAGCATCCTCGAAGGCATCGTCTTTCCGCGCGTCACTGTCTTCGCAGCGATGTCATCGTCTTCCCGCGCGAAGTCAGTGTCTTCCCGATGAATCCATCGCCTTTCGCGACGCGTCCTGCGCGGCGCATGCGGGCGGATTGTGGCCGGCCGGCCTCACCGAGCCCGTTGCCAGAAACACATTCCGTTCATTTTCGACGGCGCACAGTGGCTGCGAGGATCGCGGCCGGATCAAATGGACTGCGATGCTGTAGAAGGAAATGAGCGGCGTGTCGCTTGCAGGGGGCGTCATGGCGAAACGTACATTGCGGAGTCTCACGCTGGGACTGCGCCTGAACTTCGCGGTGCTTGCCGCGATCGGCTTGTGGATCGTCGGCTGGGCAGGTTGGGACGCCTGGAGCGACTACCGTGCCGTGGAAGCGGAGCAGCCGGTCGACGACCGGATGCAGCAGGCATCGGAACGCATGCTCGATCTCGAAGAGCTCATGACCGCCGCGGCGCGCACGAGCGTGCGCACGGGGGACCTGAAGGCCGAAGCGGAATTCCGGCGCACGCAGCCCCTGCTTGCGCAGACCATCCGCGAAGCCGGCCAACTGCTTCCCCAGGCGACGCAGCGGTCCGTCGCCAGGATCAAGGCTGCCAACGACGCATTGGTCGCTCTCGAAAGCCATGCGATCGAACTCGCCGGAAAGGGTCAGGCCGGGCCCGCGCTGCAGTCGCTGGCGAGCGACGAACTGGTGGCGGAACACACGCGCTACATGCAGGGCCTGGCGGAGTTCGACGCGCTACAGGCCAGCGCCCAGGACGAGTTCAACGCCCGCCTCGCCGAGTCGCGCCGCGCGGACGCGATCCTGACCCTGGTGTCGCTCGTGCTCCTGGTCCTCGGCACCGCGCTGGCGTTCCGAACGGTGAGGCGATGGCAGATGGTCGTCATCGAGAAGAACCGCCTGCTGAAACAGACGGGCGAAGAGCTGGCGGGATTCAACAAGCAACTCGATCAGACGGTGTCGGAACGGACGCGGGCGCTCACGGAACGCACGATCGAACTGGCCAGGACCGGCAAGCAGCTGGAAGAGTCGGAGGCCCAGTACCGGCTCCTGTTCGACAACAACCCGCATCCGATGTGGGTCTACGACCTGAAGTCGCTGCGCTTCCTCGCCGTCAATGCGTCGGCGGCCGAGCAGTACGGCTATTCGGTCGACGAATTCCTGTCGATGACGATCCGCGACATCCGCCCGCCGGAGGACATTCCCGCGCTGGAACAGGATGTCCAGATCCGCAGGGTGGAGGGCAAGAACGTCGGGCTGTGGCGGCACCGCAAGAAAGACGGCTCGCTCATCGATGTGGAGATCTCGTCGGACCGACTACCGTTCAACGGTGTTCCCGGCCGCCTGATCCTGGCCCACGACGTCACCGCGCGGCGCCAGGCCGAATTCCGGCTGCAGCGGCTCAACCGCGTCTACATGGTGCTCAGCCAGATCAACGGACTCATCGTTCGCGCGCAAAGCCGCGACGAGCTGTTCCGGGAAGCCTGCCGGATCGCGGTCGAGGCCGGAGAGTTCGTGGCGGCCGCGGTATCGTTCCTGGATCCTGCGACGCGCAAGCTCCTGCAGGAAGCCTCGCACGGTAGCGATGGCGTGCGACCGCTGCCGGAAGGCCTGGCTCACGACGAGGTCGGCGAAGACGCGATCCGCCACGCTGTGCTGTTCGAGCGTCGCCTGCCGCTCGTGTGCAACGACGTCGAACGCGAACCCGACCGTCGTTTCGAGAGCCAGGCATCGCTTGCGGGCGTTCGCGCGGTGGTCACGATGCCACTGGTCCTGGAGGACCAGACCATCGGCCTGCTCGAACTGTTTTCCGACGATACCGACGTGTTCGACGATGCGGAGATGAAGCTGCTGCTGGAGCTGGCCGGCGACATCGCGTTCGCGCTCGGCACCCTCGACAAGTCCGAGCAGCTCGAATACCTCGCATACTTCGACCAGCTCACGGGCCTGCCGAACCGCAAGCTCTTTGCCGAGCGGATCGGCCAGAAGCTCGCCATGGTGTCCGAGGCACTGCCCCAGGTCGCCATCGCGTACGTCGAGATCGACGATCTGGCCCGGGTCAACCAATCGCTCGGGCGCAACACGAGCGACGCGCTGGTGCGGAAGGTCGCGGCGCGCTTCAGCGAAGCATTCGCTTCCCTCGGAACCGTCGCCCGCCTCGGCGACCATGCGTTCGGTATCGCCCTGCGCGGCAATTGGGATGCGACCGCCGTGGCCCGCGCCGAAGAGACCTTCCATGTCCCGCTGTTCACCGCACCCATCGCCTGCGCAGGGCGGGAATTCCAGCTGGACGGGAGGACGGGCATGAGCTTCTCGCCGACGGACGGAAACGACCCCGACGAGCTCATCGCCCACGCCGAGGCGGCGCTGCACGAGGCGAAGGCATCCGACGAGCGCATCCTGTTCTACGACGCCCGCACGGGCGCGCGCGTGGCCGAGACGCTGAGCCTGGAGACGCGTCTTCGTCATGCCGCCGAGCGCGGGGAATTCGTGCTGCACTATCAGCCGAAGGTCGCCAGCATGAGCAGGCGCATCGTCGCCGTCGAGGCACTGATGCGGTGGAACGAGCCGGGCGTGGGTCTGGTCCCCCCGTTCA
>DATHOV010000192.1:0-4277 GCA_035484515.1 Lysobacteraceae bacterium | reverse complement strand
ACATGATCGCCATCGCCTACTTGCTGTGCTCCAAGCTCAGCCACTTGCCCCGTAATCCTTGGCTAACGCCTGCCACTGTCTGATCAGCTCAATTCCATACGATTCGCGACTGATCCCAATAAGGGGACCCGGCCAATAAGGGGACGGAGGAAGTTAATCCAAGCTCATTCAACGCTGGACGCCTTCGGCCTTCCGTTGGGCTTGCAAGTAGCCGGTCGATTCAGCGTCTTTTCGACCATCGCCTGGAACTTCCTGTCGCCGTAAGCCCGTTCCTGTTGCAGGTGCAAACGAATCGAGGCCAAGTCTTGCTCATTGACGCCCTCGGTCAGCCACTGACGATAGGCCGCAGCTCGTGTTGCAGCGTCCTCTCCCATGGCCAGGAAGCTTGCGTGCGGCGTGACCAGGGCATCGGAGCGCAGGGCCAGGTTGGCATGGACGCTGGACCATCGATAGTGTTCCGGAGCCGCGACCATCGCGGCACGCACCGGGTTCCCGAAAAAGGGGACGTGCCTGATTAATCGACGAAAAAGGGGACGTGCCTGATTAATCGGCGATTTCCTTCGCGGTCTCTCGGAAGAAGGGGGCGGAGGAAGTCGATCCAAGGTCGAATTGTCGCGATGTCGGTCAAGACCGGAATATTGCCGTCGGCGGACCAAGGCCTCGCGTTCGAGTCGGAGGATCGAATGCAGGCGACACTCGGACTCGTGCCGGATCGCGCGCGGATCACGTTGCCTGGCGTGCGGATGAAGCTGGATCCCGAGCGGATGCAGTTGAATCCCCTGCAGATGAAGTTGAATCCCGTGCAGATGCAGTTGCATCCACAGCGGATGAAGTTGGAGCCGCACGGATCCAGTTGGATCTCCAGCAGATGCAGTTTCGTTTCCTGCGGATCAAGTTGCCTTTCGTGGCGGAAACGGTGGCGTTCGGGGTGGTGCAGATGCCTTGCTGCGCCCTGAAGCTGCATACGATGCGTCCGAAGGTGTTTCCGTGATGGGAACAGCTGGATTCGTCCAATCTTCCGGATGAATTCATTGAAGCGGAAAGCGCAAAAGCGCACACGCCCACGCGTTTCGGGGGCGGCGGTGAGGTTGCGAAGGGCTCTTGCAGTACACCACAGGCCTTTAGGGGACCCCTTGCCTGCGTACTTGTGTAGTTGCGAGTCCGCTTACAACATGCCGAGGAATGCTGAAGGCGCAAGGATCGCGAATCGCGTCTGCCCGACCAGAGCCAGCAAATCCCGATCTCCGGTGACCAAGGCGCTGGCGTTGCCAACCACGGCCAGATGCAGGAACGGCAGATCGAACGGATCGCGGCATGCAGGCACGATGGGCGGAGGATTCGGGATGCGCACGCTCGCCACATGCGGCAGATAGTCGGCCAGCAAGTCGTGTTGTTCGTCTGCGGACAGGCGGAACTTCGGATACGCCAGAACGCGGATCAATTCGTGCATGGTCGCGGCGCTGGCCAGCGGCACGCACGAGCCGGATTGCCATGCCTTGCGCAGGCGTGTGGACGTGTCGCCGCCGAATACCAGCGCCGACAGCACGACGTTGGTGTCGAACACCACGCGCGGCGGTGCACCCGCAGTCGCGCGAAGACGCTGCGTCACGTCTTGTCGCTGTGTCTGCCGGTCTTGCGCGCGGCTTTCCTGGCCGGCGTGGCCGTTGCCTTGGGCTTACCCGATGCAGGTTTCGTCGCATAGTCCGTCTGCGGCTCTGCAACGCGCTGGCGCCCCCACGCAACGGCATCATCGATGTCGGTCTGACTCAACGACAACTCCGCGAGTTTGGCGCGCACGCCATCCGTGCGCAGGATGCGTACCGGCGTCAGGATGATGCGTCCATCGCGCGTTTCGACATCGAAATATTCGGCCGCTCCGACCGCGGCCGTCGCCGCCTTCGGCAGAGTGAGCTGGTTCTTGCTGGTGAGCTTGGCAAGCATGGCGTTTTCGGGAAAACAAGGATTCCTTACTTTACGCCCTCGTCGAGGCATTGGACAGACCATGCGCAAGTGGCAGCGATCGCGGTGCGTCGTCCAGCGCGTGCTGCAACAACGCCATGCGATGGCAGACACGTCCGCAAACGACAACGGGCAGCCGAAGCTGCCCGTTGCGGTGTCGCGATCGGTGCGGCGAATTACTTGCGGGGCTTGAGCCCGGCGGCCGCGCGCAGTTCGTCGGCGCGGTCGGTCTTCTCCCACGAGAACGTCGTGGCCTTGTGCTTGTTGCCGGCGCTGTCGGTGTACTCGACCTCGCGCGGCTTGCGGCCGAAGTGGCCGTAGGCGGCGGTGTCCTGGTAGACCGGGTGGATCAGGTCGAGCATCTTGACGATGCCGTACGGGCGCAGGTCGAAGTGCTTGCGGATCAGCTTCTCGATCTTGTCGTCGCTGATCGTGCCGGTGCCGAACGTCGTCACCGAGATCGAGGTCGGCTCGGCCACGCCGATCGCGTAGCTGACCTGGATCTCGCAGGCGCGGGCCAGGCCGGCGGCGACGATGTTCTTGGCGACGTAACGGGCGGCGTACGCGGCCGAGCGGTCGACCTTCGACGGATCCTTGCCCGAGAACGCGCCGCCACCGTGGCGGGCCATGCCGCCGTAGCTGTCGACGATGATCTTGCGGCCGGTCAGGCCGCAGTCGCCGACCGGGCCGCCGATCACGAACTTGCCGGTCGGGTTGATGTGCACCTTGTTCTTCGCCAGCGTCTTGAGCCACTTCTCCGGCAGCACCGGCTTGAGGATGTGCTCGTAGACGCCTTCGACGAGGTCCTTCTGCTTCACCGACGGGTCGTGCTGGGTCGAGAGCACGACGGCATCGAGGCCGGCGATCTTCTCGCCCTCGTAGCGCAGGGTGACCTGGGACTTCGCGTCCGGGCGCAGCCACGGCAGCTTCGAGTTCTTCGCCTTGCGGACCTTCGCCTGCTGCTCGACGAGGCGGTGCGCGTAGAAGATCGCCGCCGGCATCAGCACGTCGGTTTCCTCGCACGCGAAGCCGAACATCAGGCCCTGGTCGCCGGCGCCCTGTTCCTCGGGTTTCTTGCGGTCCACGCCCTGGGCGATGTCGGGCGACTGCTTGCCGATCAGGTTGAGCACGCCGCAGGTCGCGCCGTCGAAGCCGACTTCCGACGAGTCGTAGCCGATGTCGACGATGACCTTGCGGGTGAGCGCTTCCAGATCGATCCACGCGTTGGTGGTGATCTCGCCGGCGACGATCGCCACGCCAGTCTTCACCATGGTTTCGCAGGCGACGCGCGCGGTCTTGTCCTGGGCGAGGATGGCATCGAGGACGGCGTCGGAGATCTGGTCGGCGACCTTGTCCGGGTGGCCTTCGGAAACCGATTCGGAGGTGAAGAGGTGGCTGCTCACGGGTTGTATATCCCTCGATGCGGATGAAAGGATGGAAGCGGAAACCGGGCATGATACATGCCGGCGGCGGAGTATGCATCACCGGCGTTGCCGGAGCGTTATGCCGGCGTTGTGCGGGTTCGATTCCGATGGGAGTGCAGGCAGGCATGGATTCGTTGACGCACATCGTGCTGGGCGGCTCGATCGCAGCAGTGATGGCGCCCGCCGCGCGTCGCCGCGCCGCGCTCGTGGCCGGCGCGATCTTCGGGTCGCTGCCGGATATCGACGTGCCGATCCTCGGCGCGATCGCATCCGATCCGGTCACCCGCATGACCTGGCACCGCGGTCCGGCGCATTCGCTGATCGTGCTGATCCCGCTCGGCCTGCTGCTGTGCTGGTGCCTGCGGCGCTGGTGGGCGCCGATGCGCGAAGCGCCCGCCCGCTGGTCCGCCGCCCTGATGCTGGCGCTGCTTTCGCATCCCTTGCTCGATGCGCTCACCGTGTACGGCACGCAACTGTGGTGGCCGCTGCCGTATTCGCCGACGATGTGGTCGACGCTGTTCATCGCCGATCCGCTGGTGACCCTGCCCGTGCTGGTCGGGGCGACCGCCGCGTGGTTCCTCCGCGATGGCCGGATGGCGCAGCGATGGGCGGCGATCGGCCTGTGCACGACCCTGGCGTACGTCGGCTGGTCGATCGTGGCGAAGCAGATCGTCGAGCATGCGGTCGATGCGAGTCTGGCCGGAACGTCGCTCACGAATGCGTCGCGCGTGGTCGAACCGACCGCCTTCAACACCTTGCTCTGGCGCGTCGTGGTGATGACGCCGGATGGCTATCTCGAAGGGGAACGATCGCTGGTGGCCGATCGCGGGCCGATCCATTTCCGCGCCATGGCCTGCTGCAGTCCGCGACTCGATGCCGTCGCCGGCTTGCCCG
>DATHOV010000191.1:0-6196 GCA_035484515.1 Lysobacteraceae bacterium | reverse complement strand
TGGCTCCGCGCGGATTTGCCAGCCTGCTGTACACCGGGTCGCCGACCAGCGGGTGCTTCAGATGCGCCATGTGCACGCGAATCTGATGGGTGCGGCCGGTTTCAAGCCGGCATTCGATCAGGGTGTGCGCACGGAATCGCTCGCGTACGCGGTAGTGGGTGACCGAATCGCGGCCGTTCTTGACCACCGCCATGCGCACGCGATCAGTCGGGTGCCGACCGATCGGTGCCGCCACGCTGCCGCCAGCGATCATCGGCCCCATCGCGACCGCGACGTACTGCCGGTGCACTTCGCGCGCCGACAGTTGCTCGACCAGCGCCATGTGCGCACGCAGGTTGCGGGCGACGGCCATCAGGCCGGATGTGTCCTTGTCGAGCCGGTGCACGATACCCGCGCGCGGCACTTCGGCGAGCTTCGGATCGAAATGCAGCAGTGCATTGACGAGGGTGCCGTGCGGATTGCCGGCGCCCGGATGCACGACGAGCCCCGCCGGCTTGTCGATCACCAGTACGTCGGCGTCCTCGAAGGCGATCTTCAAGGGGATGGCTTCGGGTTGCGCAACCGTTTCGATGCCCGGCGCCGCCGTCAGCGTCACCGTCTCGCCGCCGCGCACCGGATCGCGCGGGCGTCGCACCGCCCCATCGAGCAGGGCATCGCCGGACTTGATCCACTCGGACAGCCGCGAGCGCGACCAGTCCGGGAACAGTTCGGCAAGCGCCTGATCGAAGCGGCGGCCAGCGGATTCCAGCGGCACGATGGCGCGCAGCGGCCCGGATGTTGCCGCAGAGCCGTCGTTCAGGTCGTCGTCGTCGAATTCGGCTTGCATGTCGGGCCAGATTCCAGTGCTGCCATTGTTTCAGGCCGACAGTGTGGGCCATTTCAGGGGTCTGTAAACGCTTGGCGGCTGAATGCTGCGGCCCGGCACGGCTGGGGTTGGCTGCACGGTTTCGGCTATCATGGCCGTCCTTGCCGCTTCGCGCGGCGTTGCCGCCCGACGCAACCGATGACCCGATTCCACGGCCTGACCCGTCCCCTGCTGCTGCTCGTATTCACCGCCTTCCTCCTGGCCAGCAGTGGTTGTTCCCATTTCCACGGCCTGTTCAAGAACCACGAAGACGAGGTCGAACACCTGCCGGTAGACCAGCTCTATGCCAAGGGCCACCGCGATCTGGAAGTAGGCAACATCGGGCACGCCGCGGACGTCTTCAAGCGCCTGATCTCGCGCTTCCCCTATGGCGCCTACACCGAACAGGCCCAGCTCGAATTGATCTACGCCCAGTACAAGGCCGAAAAGTTCGAGGACGCCGCCTCGACCGTCGACCGTTTCATCCGTACCTACCCCACCCAGCGACACGTCGACTACGCCTATTACATGAAGGCGCTGATCGACTTCAATCGCGACCAGCAGTTGCTGGCACGGTTGGCGCAGCTAGACATGAGCCAGCGCGACCAGGGTTCGCCGCGCGCCAGCTTCAACGAATTCGCCGATCTGATCCGCCGCTTCCCGAACAGCCGCTACGCACCCGACGCCCGCCAGCGCATGGTCTACCTGCGCGAGGAACTGGCCCGGCACGAGATCAATGTCGGCCTGTTCTACCTCGATCACCAGGCCTACGTCGCCGCTGCCACCCGCGGCCAGTACGTGATCACCAGCTTCCCGCAGAGCAAGTACGAGGGCGACGCGCTCGCGCTGATGGCCGAGTCCTACAAGCGCCTTGGCGACACCAAGCTCTCGGACGACGCCAAACGCGTGCTCCAGCAGAACTACCCGGATCATCCATGGCTGGCCGGGAAGTGGCCGCCCAAGGAAAAGCTCCTGCGCAAGATGAATCCATTCGCCACCGGGCGTTGAGCCCCAGTGCCATGCAGACGTTGACGCTCAGTATCGACCGGACGTGATCGGATAGCGCCGCTCGCGGTCGAAGGCGCGCCGCGAGACCTTCGGTCCGGGCGCCGACTGCTGGCGTTTCCATTCGCTTAGCCGCACCAGACGCAACACCCGTTCCACCGTCGCTTCGTCGAAACCGGCAGCGACGATTTCCGCACGCGACTGCTCCTGCTCGATGTCGCGGAACAGGATCGCATCGAGCACGTCGTAGGGCGGCAGCGAATCCTCGTCGGTCTGGTTCTCGCGCAATTCCGCCGACGGCGCGCGATCGATCACCGCCTGGGGAATCACGGAGTCGGCTGTCCTCTCGAATCCCGGGTCGCGGATCCCGAGTCCCGCCTGGCCGTTGCGCCAGCGGCACAAGGCGTAGACCTCGGTCTTGTACAGATCCTTGATCGGGGCATAGCCACCGCACATGTCGTCATAGATCGTCGCGTAACCGACTGCGTATTCGCTCTTGTTGCCGGTGGTCAGCAGCAGGCGCCCGGTCTTGTTCGCGATCGCCATCAGCAGCACGCCCCGGCAACGCGACTGCAGGTTTTCCTCGGTGACATCGGCATCCATGCCGGCGAACAGCGGCGCGAGCGTTTCAAGGAAACCGGCGAAGGGCGCTTCGATGGACAAGGTCTCGATGCGAACGCCGAGCGCGCGCGCCTGATCGTCGGCGAGGTCGTTGCTGAGTCCGGACGTGTAGCGCGAGGGCAGGCGTACCGCGAGCACATTGTCCACGCCGAGCGCATCGACCGCGAGCGCCAGCACCAGCGCCGAGTCCACTCCGCCCGAAAGGCCCAGAACGACCTCGTTGAATCCGTTCTTGCGCACATAGTCGCGCGTACCGCGCACGATCGCGCGGTAGGCGAGCGAAGCACGTTGCTCGTCGGTTTCCGCCGGCCAGTGGACACGGTCGAATCGTCGCGTTTTCGAATCGAAATCCGCGATCAGCAGGTGATCCTCGAATGCCGCTGCGGCCGGATGGATATGGCCGTCGCCGTCGGCCAGGCACGAAGCGCCGTCGAACACCAGGCTGTCCTGCCCACCCACCGCGTTGAGGTAGGCGATGGCGACACCTGCGGCTTGCGACTGCGATTCCTTCACGCGCTGCGCAAGCAAGGCGTCGCGCTGCGCGGCCTTGTCGCGTTCGAACGGCGAGGCATTCGGCACCAGCACCAGCTGCGCTCCGCTCGCGACGGTCGTCGCCAGCGGTTCGGCGAACCACAGGTCCTCGCATATCACGACGCCGACACCGACGCCATCGATGTCGATCACGCACGGAGCATCGCCGGCGGCAAAGTAGCGTCGCTCGTCGAATACCGCGTAGTTCGGCAGCTCACGCTTGCGATAGGTCCTCGCGATCGCGCCGTCGCGCAGCACGCTCGCGGCGTTGAACGCCATCGCGCCGGCGGACTCCGGATGACCGACGATCGCAACGATGCCTTGCGTCGCAGCTGCGATCCCCGCTAGCGCCGTCGCGCAGGCCGCGAGGAAATCGGGTCTCTGCAACAGGTCTTCCGGCGGATATCCGGACAATGCGAGCTCGGGAAACAACACCACGTCCGCACGATGCGCATCGCGCGCCTGTGCGATCAACCCGATGATGCGTCGCGCATTGTCCTCGACCGCGCCGACCGGAAAATCGAACTGGGCGAGCGCGATGCGCACGGTCCGGTGTTATTTCGCCTGCTTCATCCGCGCGGCCAAAGTCGTGCCGAGATCGCCTGGCGACTTCACCGTGACCACGCCGGCTTTCTCGAGCGCGGCGAACTTGCCGGCCGCGGTGCCCTTGCCGCCCGACGCGATTGCGCCCGCATGGCCCATGCGCTTGCCCGCTGGCGCGGAAGCGCCCGCGATGAAGCCGACCACCGGTTTGGTCACGTAGTCGGCGATGAACTCGGCCGCCTCCTCCTCCGCGCTGCCGCCGATCTCGCCGACCATGATGATGCCGGAAGTGCCCGGATCGTCCTGGAAGAGCTTGAGGCAGTCGATGAAGTTCATGCCCTGGATCGGGTCACCGCCGATGCCGATGCAGGTGCTCTGGCCAAGGCCGGCCTGGGTGGTCTGGTGCACGGCTTCGTAGGTCAGCGTGCCCGAGCGCGAAACAATGCCGACGTTGCCGGGCTTGTGGATGTGGCCCGGCATGATGCCGATCTTGCACTCGCCCGGGGTGATGATGCCGGGACAGTTCGGGCCGATCAGCCAGACGTCGTCGTATTGCCGCAGCGCGTTCTTCACGCGCAGCATGTCGAGCACAGGAATGCCCTCGGTGATGCACACGATCACGCGGATGCCGGCGTCGGCCGCCTCGAGGATCGCATCGGCCGCGAACGGCGGCGGCACGTAGATCACGCTTGCGTCCGCGCCGGTGTCCTCGACCGCGTCCTGCACCGTATCGAACACCGGCAGGCCGATGTGCTCCTGGCCGCCCTTGCCGGGAGTCACGCCACCGCAGACCTTGGTGCCGTAGTCGAGCATCTGCTCGGCGTGGAAGGTGCCCTGCTGGCCGGTGAAGCCCTGGACTATGACCTTGGTGTGGCTGTCGACCAGGACGCTCATTTCGCAACTCCCTTCGCGGCCGCAACGACCTTCTTCGCACCATCGTTGATGTCGTCGGCGGGAATGATCGCCAGACCCGAGTTCTTCAGCAGTTCCTTGCCGGCTTCGACGTTCGTGCCTTCGAGGCGCACGACCACGGGCACCTTGACGTCGACTTCCTTGACCGCCGCGATGATGCCCTCGGCGATCATGTCGCAGCGCACGATGCCGCCGAAGATGTTCACGAAGATCGCGCGCACCTTGTCGGAAGACAGGATCAGCTTGAACGCCTCGGTCACGCGCTCCTTGGTCGCGCCACCGCCGACATCGAGGAAGTTCGCAGGCTCGCCGCCGGCGAGCTTGATCACGTCCATCGTCGCCATCGCCAAACCGGCGCCATTGACCATGCAGCCGATGTCGCCGTCCATGGTCACGTAGTTGAGGTTGTACTTCGCCGCGAGCACCTCGGTGTGGTCTTCCTGCGCGACATCGCGCATCGTCTGCAGGCGCGGCTGGCGGAAGTCGGCGTTGTCGTCGGAATTGATCTTGCCGTCGAGCGCCATCAGCTCGCCGGACTTCACGATCGCCAGCGGATTGAGTTCGACCAGCGACAGGTCGCGCTCGTTGAACAGCCTGAACAGGCCCAGCATGATTCGGGTGAGCTGGCCGACCTGCTTGTTGGTCAGACCGAGCGCGAAGCCCATGCGCCGGCACTGGTAGGGTTGCAGGCCCTGCACGAAGTTCACCTCGAGGATCTGGATCGCATCGGGGTTGTCGTGCGCGGTCTTCTCGATCTCCACGCCGCCTTCGGCCGAGGCGATGAAGCTGATCGATTTGCTGCTGCGATCGACGAGCACCGAGAGATAGAGTTCCTTGAGGATGTCGTTGGCCTCGGTGACGAGGACGACATCCACCGGCAGCGCACGGCCGCCGGACTGGTACGTGGTCATGCCCTTGCCGAGCATGCCGGCAGCGGCAGCCTTCGCAGCTTCGGCCGTCTTCACGAGCTTGACGCCGCCGGCCTTCCCGCGGCCGCCGGCGTGGATCTGCGCCTTCACCACCCACTGCGAACCGCCCAGCGCCGTCGCAGCTTCGGCGGCTTCGTCGGGCGTGCGCGCGATGCGCCCGGCAGGCACCGGAATGCCATATTCGGCGAACAGCTCCTTCGCCTGGTATTCGTGGAAGTTCATGCATCACCTTCGGATGGGGGATCGATCCGCGCGTCGTGCACGGATCGCCGGGTATTGTGGGCAAGCGGTCGTGCAAAGGCAAAACCGGTGCGCCTTTGCATCCTATACTCGCGACGTGTTAGGCGGCGCCAGGGTGGATCGCGAGCATGAGCTTCGAGTTGCGTGCACCGGCTGCCGGCGAAGCGGGGCTTCGTCGCGAGTGGTACTTCCTGTCGCTGTTCCGCGTGCTCGAAGGCGGACTGCTCGCATTCGTGGTGTTCAGCCCGCTCGCGACGAGCCTGGTGACGGTACACAACACTGGATGGGCGGACAGCGCCTCGATCGCATACATCGTGCTCGGCAGCGCCCTGTTCCTGCTGGCACGCAACCGGCGCTGGCCACTGCGCCAGCTCATCGCCTTCGGTATCGCGCTGGACCTGTCGACGTTCGCGGTGCTGTTGCACAACCTGATCGGATTCAGCAACGGCGTCGGCCTGCTGCTGTTGTTCAACGTCGGCGCCACCGCGCTGCTGCTGTCGCTGCGCTGGAGCCTGATCCTCGCTTCCCTCGCCGCGCTGCTGCAGTTCGGCGACTGGTACGGCTTCGGCGC
>DATHOV010000190.1:0-5407 GCA_035484515.1 Lysobacteraceae bacterium | reverse complement strand
ATCAGGCGGAACGCGTTCTCCATCGCGAAGGCTTCGACATCCATCACCCGCGCGGCCAATCCGCCCATTTCCAGAGCCGACTGTCGCAGATCGACATTCTCCGAACGCGAAGCGACGAGTAGCACCTGGAGCACGTCGGGGTTGCCGGGCATCGGGCCCAGCACCTCGAAGTCCATGCTGACTTCGTCGATCGGATAAGGGATGTACTGCGCGGCGTCGTAGTGGATTTGATCTTCCAGCGCATCCTCATCCAGGTTGGCCGGCATCGTGATCAGCTTGGTGATCACCGCCGACCCGGCGACAGCCGCGGCGGCATGCTTGGCCCTGGTTCCCGAGCGGCTGACCGCGCGCTTGATCGCGTCGCCTATCGCCTCGACCTCGACGATGGACTTCTCGACCACCGCGTTGGACGGAAGCGGCTCGACCGCGTAGTGCTCCACGCGATAGCGACCCCCGCTCTGGCTCAGTTGAAGGAGCTTGATCGCGGTGGAACTGATGTCGACGCCGACGAGCGGCGCCTGAGTATTTCCGAAGAGACCCACGGTTTCTCCCCTTCCGGCGGGCATTTAGCGGCGATACGTGTACCGCTGCCTAAAGTAATAACGATTCGCTTACGAAATAGCAAGCGGGCAGCGCGAAAAAATCGCCGATTCCGCTTTTGACCCCATCTCACGACCTCGTCTGCCCCCTGACGAGACGAGCGGCTCGATCCCCTGAGCACACCGCCCACGTTCTATACTCCTTCGCACCACCTTCTGTAAACCTCCGGACGCACTCCCAGGATGGCTCGACTCTTCCGATGGCTCCGCCGCGCGCTCTACGCCGGCCTGTTCCTTCTCGTCCTGGCCTCGGCCGCGCTGGGTGTCGTGTACTGGCTGATCGTACCGCGATTGCCCGACGTGGACAGCTTGCGTCATGTCGAGATGCAGTTGCCGATGAATGTCTACACGCGCGAAGGGCGGCTGATTGCGCAATTCGGCGAGACCCGGCGCATTCCGGTCGGCATCAAGGACGTGCCCGATCGCGTCCGCAAGGCCTTCCTGGCCACCGAGGATGCGCACTTCTACGAGCATCCGGGCGTGGACTGGCGCGGCATCTCGCGCGCGGTCTGGCTGATCGCCACGACCCACGAACACCGCGTTCCCGGCGGCAGCACGATCACCCAGCAGGTTGCGCGCCAGTTCTTCCTGAGCAACGAATACAGCTACACGCGCAAGCTCTCGGAGATCCTGCTGGCGCTGAAGATCGAGCGCGAGCTGAGCAAGGACGAGATCTTCGAGCTGTACCTCAACAAGTGCTTCTTCGGCAACCGCGCTTACGGCGTCGCCGCGGCCTCCGAGTACTACTACGGCAAGAAGCTCGACCAGCTCTCGCTCGACGAGGCGGCCTCGCTCGCTGCGATCCCGAAATTCCCGTCCAGCGGCAATCCGCTGTCGAACCCGGAGCGCGCCAGGGAGCGCCGCGACTACGTCCTCGACCGGATGGCGGAGGAGCACTTCATCAGCGCAGCCGATCGCGACCAGGCCAAGGCCGTGGCGCCGCACGCATCGCAGCATGAGCCGCCGGTGGAAGTCGATGCGCCCTACGTGGCCGAGATGGTGCGGCAGGCGATGCTCGACCGTTACGGCAGCGACGCGCTCAACCGCGGTTACAAGGTCTACACGACCATCGATGCGACCAAGCAGGCGGCAGCCAATCTGGCGCTCCGCAACGATCTGCTGGTCTACGACCGCCGTCACGGCTATCGCGGTCCGGAAGTCAGGCTCGACCTCAACGCCGAAACCGATCGCGCCGCGCTGCTGCAGAAACTGCAGGCGCGCGGCGCCTACGGCGGGTTGTTGCCGGGCGTGGTTACCCAGACCAGCGCCGTGGATGCGCATGTCCTGCTCAGCGACGGCGACGAGGTCACGATCGGCCTCGACGACGTGCGCTGGGCGCTTGCCGGCAAGACGCGCGTGGATGCTCTGCTCGCGCGTGGCGACGTGATCAGGCTGTTGCCGATCACCAAGGCCGACAAGGAAAACCAGGCGCGGATCGATGCGCTCTCGAAGATCAAGGGTCAGGCCGATGCCGACAAGCTCGCGCCGCCGCCTCCGGACATCGATCCGGATGCCGGCAAGATCGCCAGCTACCAGCTCAACGAGATCCCGAAGGCGCAGTCCGCGCTGATATCGCTCGAACCCGAGGACGGCGCCCTGCGCGCACTGGTGGGCGGCTTCAGCTTTGCGCAGACCAAGTTCAACCGCGCTACCCAAGCGCTTCGCCAGCCCGGCTCAAGCTTCAAGCCCTTCATCTACGCCGCCGCAATGGAGCGCGGGTTCTCGCCGGCTTCGCTGGTGCTTGACGCTCCAGTAGTGTTCAACGATCACAGCAGCGGCAAGGTCTGGCGGCCGCAGAACGACGACGGCAAGTTCTTCGGCCCGATGCGCCTGCGCGAGGCGCTGGCGCTGTCGCGCAACCTGGTTTCGGTGCGCCTGCTCGACACGATCGGCGTTGACTTCGCGCGCAAGTACATCCAGAACTTCGGCTTCACCGAGCAGAGCTTGCCGAACAATTTGACGATGGCGCTGGGCACGGCTTCGGTGCCGCCGCTGTGGATGGCGCGCGGTTACACGGTGTTCGCCAACAGCGGCTACCTCGTCGAGCCCTACTTCATCGATCGCGTGGTCGACCGCGACGGCGTGACGATCTCGCGCGCGCACCCGCTGCGCGCCTGCCAGAGTTGCGTCGAACGCACGCAGCAGGACGAGGCGGTCACCAGCGTGGTGGACGGCTTCGACCTCGCTCCAGTCGCCACGGCGACACCTGCGGCGTCCCCGGCCGGATCGGACGCGTCGGACAAGGGCGACGGTTTCGACCTCGACGCCCACGCCAAGGCTGTCAGCAGCGCGGCCAGCGACCAGGCTGCGAACACGAACTCGACCACGCCCTCTGCGCCGATCGCCACCGCACCGCCGGTGCCGCCGATCGATCCGGATTTCGTCGGTCCACCCTCCGTGTTCCCGGCGCACCGCGCGATCGACGAACGCACCGCCTTCCTGGTCATGTCGATGATGAAGGACGTGATCAAGCATGGCACCGGCACACCGGCGCTAGTGCTGCACCGCGAGGACATCGGCGGCAAGACCGGCACGACCAACGACATGCATGACGCCTGGTTCTCGGGCTACGGCGGGCATCTGGTGACGACCGTGTGGGTCGGCATGGACGACTTCTCGACACTCGGGCACTCCGAGTTCGGCGCGCGGGCCGCGTTGCCGATCTGGATCGACTACATGCGCGTGGCGCTGGCCGACGTGCCCGAAAGTACGCTCGATCCGCCGCCGGGCATCGTGACCGCGCAGATCGACCGTGGCAGCGGCCGGATCCTGCCGGCAGGCTCCACCGGCGGCATGACCGAGTACTTCAAGGCAGAGGAACTCGAACGGTTCCAGAACGAAGTGCCGGGAACCGCGGACACGACCACCAACAACGAGGAAGCTTTTGATATCTTCTAGTCGTCGGCGTCCATAGCCGGCCCTGTTCGGCGCTCGTCGAGCCGGTTGTGTACTCCGGAGGCCGCCCATGCGACACGCCCGGCAGCACGCAGTAACTCACTCGGAAACCCGTGCCCGCGAACGCCGCCAGCGTCTCGCGATCGAAGCCGCGCGGCTGATCACCGAAGGCGGCATACGCGATTTCCACCTCGCCAAGCGCAAGGCCGCGCACCGGCTCGGCATCCACGACGACGCCTCGTTGCCGCGCAACAGCGAGATCCAGGAAGCACTGCGCGACTACCAGCGGCTGTTCCTGGGGCAATCGCACCCGCAACTGCTGAACGAGCGTCGCGAAGCGGCGGCGCGCGCGCTGGCGTTCTTCGCGTCCTTCGAGCCACGCCTGGTCGGCGCGGTGCTCGAAGGCACGGCCGATGCGCACTCGGCGGTCTGCCTGCACCTGTACGCCGACGACGCCGAGTGCGTACCGCTGTTCCTCGCCGAGCACGGCATCCCGGCCGAGTCGTCGAGCCGGCGCGTGCGGCTGGATCGCGACCGCGCGATCGAGGCGCCGGTATGGCTGTTCGCCGCCGACAACCTGCCCTTCGACATCACCGTGTTGCCGCGCGATGCGCTCCGCCAGGCGCCGCTCGACCGCATCGACGAAAAACCCATGCGCCGCGCGTCGTTGGCAGCCCTCGAGGAACTGCTCTCGCAGTCCGAATACGATTGATCGACGCAGCCCTGCGGAACGCAAGACGCCCCGGGACCCGGGGCGTCTTGCGGATCGCGCTATCGATCGGGCATGGCTCGTCAGCGCGACCCCATCGGCACGAAATTCCGCTCGGTCGCGCCGATGTAGACCTGCCGCGGCCGGCCGATCTTCGCGTCCGGCTCGGCCTGCTGTTCGAGCCAGTGCGAGACCCAGCCAGCGGTGCGCGCGATCGCGAACATCACCGTAAACATTTCGGTCGGGATGTTGAGCGCCTTGTAGATGATGCCCGAGTAGAAATCCACGTTCGGGTAGAGTTTGCGCGAGATGAAATACTCGTCCTTGAGCGCGGCCTCCTCCAGCTTCAGGGCGATCTCGAGCATCGGATCGTTGACCCCGAGCTCGGCGAGCACCTTGTGCGTCATCTCGCGGATGATCGTCGCGCGCGGATCGAAGTTCTTGTAGACGCGGTGGCCGAAACCCATCAGGCGGAAGCCCGAGTTCTTGTCCTTCGCGCGATCCACGGCCTTGCCCACGTTTTCCGGCTTGCCGATCTCGCCGAGCATGCGTAGTACGGCCTCGTTCGCGCCGCCATGCGCGGGGCCCCACAGCGCCGCCACGCCCGCCGACACGCAGGCGTAGGGATTGGCACCGGTCGAACCGACCAGGCGCACCGTCGAGGTGGATGCGTTCTGCTCGTGGTCGGCGTGGAGGATGAACAGCAAGTCCAGCGCCTTGGCGACGATCGGATTGATCTGCAGCGGCTCGCTCGGCACCTCGAACATCATGTGCAGGAAACGGTCGACGTATTCGAGGTTGTTGCGCGGGTAGCGGATCGGCCAACCGATCGAGTAGCGGTAGCAGGCAGCGGCGATCGTCGGCACCTTGGCGATCAGGCGGATCGCGGCCAGCCGGCGCATCTCCGGATCGTCCAGGTCGAGCCCATGGTGATAGAACGCAGCCAGCGAGCCGACCATCCCGGTCAGCATCGCCATCGGATGCGCGTCGTGGCGGAAGCCGTACAGGAAGTTGCGGAAGGCCTCATGCATCATCGTGTGATGCGTGACCTCGTGCTCGAACTTCGCCATTTCCTGCGGGTTCGGCAGCTCGCCGTGCATCAGCAGGTAGGCGACCTCGAGGAAGTTCGAGTGCTTGGCGAGTTGCTCGATCGGGTAGCCCCGGTACATGAGGATGCCTGCATCGCCGTCGATGTAGGTGATCG
>DATHOV010000189.1:0-5919 GCA_035484515.1 Lysobacteraceae bacterium | reverse complement strand
GAAGCATCCGCCTACACTGCACCATCGCCCCGAAGAACAAACGCCATGCGCAGACTGCTGCTGACGATCGCCCTGTCGCTGTGCGCGCATGCGGTATGTGCCGCGGATGCCGATCCTGCCGCGCAATGGACGGACAAGCTCGCCCCGCAGGTGCTCGCATGGCGGCGCGACATCCACCAGCACCCCGAACTGAGCAACCGCGAATTCCGTACGTCGGCACTGGTCGCCAAGGAATTGCGCGCGCTCGGCCTCGAGGTGAAGACGAACGTCGCGCACACCGGCGTGGTCGCCCTGCTCAAGGGCGGGAGGCCCGGACCGAAGCTGGCGATACGGGCCGACATGGATGCGCTGCCGGTGACCGAGGAACTCGACCTGCCGTTCAAGTCCACCGTGCGTTCGCAGTTCAACGGCCAGGATGTAGGCGTGATGCACGCCTGCGGCCATGACGGGCATACGGCCATGCTGCTCGGCATCGCGACCGCCATGGCTGGCATGCGCAAGGATCTGCCGGGCGAAGTGATGTTCATCTTCCAGCCGTCCGAGGAAGGCGCGCCGACCGGCGAGGAAGGCGGCGCGACGCTCATGCTCAAGGAAGGCCTGTTCCGCGACTTCAAGCCCGACGCCGTGTTCGGCATGCACGTGGTGAGCTGGTTGAACGTGGGCACGGTCGGCGTGCGCAGCGGACCGGCGATGGCCGGTTCGGACACCTTCGATCTGGTCGTGCACGGGCGCCAGACGCACGGTGCGATGCCGTGGAACGGCGTCGATCCGGTCGTCACCTCGGCGCAGATCATCGAGGCCGCGCAGACCATCGTCAGCCGCAAGCTCAACATCGGCATCCTGCCCGCGGTGCTCACCTTCGGCGTGATCCGCGGCGGCACGCGCTTCAACATCGTGCCGGACAGCGTCGAGATGCAGGGCACGCTGCGCACGTTCGACGCCGGCATGCGCCAGCAGGCGATCGACGACCTGCGCTCCATCGCCGAACACGTCGCCCAGGCGAATGGCGCGACCGCCGACCTGACGATCCCGGTCGGCGCGAGCAATCCGGTGCTGGTCAACAATCCCGCACTGGCTGCGCGGGTGAAGGCCAGCATCGCGAAAGCCATCGGTGCCGAACACGTGATCGATCCGCACGTGTGGATGGCCTCGGAAGACTTCGCCTGGTATTTGAAGGACGTGCCGGGTGTGTACTTCTTCGTCGGCTCGACACCGCTCGGACAGGACGCCGAGCGTGCGCCATCGAATCATTCGCCGAAGTTCTTCCTCGACGAAGCCGCACTGCGGATCGGCATGCAGAGCATGCTGCAGGCGAGCCTGGATTTTCTCGAAGCCGGATCGTGACGGCGCTGCGGGTCGCGGGTCGCTTCAGGATCCGCGTCGGGTGAACACGTACACCGTCGCAGGAGGCAGGTTGCGCCACGCGGTGGCTCCCTTGCATGCGTCCAGGCCCAGCGCATCGACCACGTCCTGGGCGATGGGCACGGCCGGCCCATAGGTGAACTGCACGAAATGGCCGCCGGGACGCAGGCAAGAGAACGCTGCCGCCATGATGTCGCGCTGCAGGGATTTGGGCATCGACAGCATGCCGAGTCCCGAGACGATCGCGTCCACCGGTCCACGCGCCGCGTAGCCGGTGTCGGCCACGATACGCACCAGTTCGCGCGCATCGCCCTGGACCACCCGTACCTGCGGAAACAGGCGGCGCAGGTGCGCGTGCAATTCCACGTTGAGCTCGACCACCATCAGGTCTTCCGGAGCGACTCCGGACCTGAGCAGCGCGGTCGTGAACACGCCCGTGCCGCCGCCCAACTCGATCACGCGGCGCGCGCCGGGCGGCAGGCCGTCTATCATCATCCCGGCCAGCTGCTGGCCGGATGGCGCGATCGAAGCCATCTTGATCGGATTCTTCAGCCACTGCCGGAAAAAGGTCCAGGCGTGGGTGCGGTCGGTGGTCGAATCGGCTGGGTCGTTCATACGCTACGCATCATGCCCGTTCATGCGTGTCCGTGGTGTTAAGAAATTGCCCCCAAATCGCCGGCTGCCGCCTATGCAGTAGGTCGCAATTCCCAGCAGCGGTGGATGCGGTGGTTGCGCTCGAAATCCGGCGGGATGGTCCTGGCGCTGATGTCGCGAACCTGGGCGATGCCGGACAAGGCCTGCTCGTCCAGATGGAAACGTCGGAAGTTGTTCGAGAAGTACAGGACGCCATCCGGCACGAGTCGCGCCAGCGCCGCGCGCAGCAGGCGCACGTGTTCGCGCTGCACGTCGAAATCCTCGGCACGGGCGGAATTCGAGAAGGTCGGCGGGTCGCAGAAGATCAGGTCGTACTGTTCACGTTCGGCTTCGAGCCAGGCGATCGCATCGGCCTGCACGAGGCGGTGCGCACTGCCGGTGCGACCGTTGAGTGCAAGATTGTCGGCCGCCCATTGCAGATAGGTCGCCGACAGATCCACGCTGGTCGTCTGCGCGGCGCCGCCGACTGCCGCCTGTACGCTCGCCGCGCCGGTGTGGGCGAACAGGTTGAGGAAACGCTTGCCGCGGGCTTCGACGGCAATGCGCGCGCGCAGTGGGCGATGGTCCAGGAACAGGCCGGTGTCGAGGTAATCGAACAGGTTCACGCGCAGCCGCGCCGCGCCTTCGCGCACGACGATGTATTCGCCGCGCTGGTCCATTGCGCCGTACTTGCTGCCGCCCTTGCCACGGGCGCGGGTCTTGATCGCGATCCGTTCGCGCGGCAGCTCGAACACCTCGCTCGCAGCGCGCACGATCTCGCCGAAGCGTCGGCGCGCATCGGCTTCGGGAATCGTCGACGGCGCCTGGTACTCCTGCACATGCAGGAAGGTGCGCGGCGATGCGCCCTGCTCCGCATCCTCGGTGTACACGTCGATCGCGGCGGCGTATTCGGGCAGGTCCGCATCGTACGCACGGAAGCAATCGACGCCCTCGCGCTGCCGCCACGATTTGAACTTGCGAAGGTTCTTGCGCAGCCGGTTGGCGATCATCGTCGCGCCTTCCGACAACGGCATGGCCGGGCGCGACTCGTGCGTGGCGGCGCGTGCGCGGTCGCAGACCAGCAGCAGGCATTCGAGCGCGCCGTTGAAGAAGGCGTAGCGTTTGCTCGCGCGCAAGCCGGTCGCACGCGCGAGGTGTTCGTCGCCGGCGAGGATCGTCACGCGCCAGTCCGGCGTCGCGCGTTGCAGCGCATCGCCGAGTTCGCGATACAGGCCCTCGTCGGCGGCAAGGCGCTGGTCGTAGGGTGGATTGCAGATCGCCAGGCCGCTCGCTTCCGGCGGCGCTTCGAGCAGGCGCACCGGCAGTACCTTGAATTCGATCGCGTCGGCAACGCCGGCTGCATCGGCATTCGCAGTCGCCGCACGGATCGCATGCGGATCGGCGTCGGAGCCGTGGAAGACCCTGCTCAGGTTCGCGCGACCGATATGCTCGCGTTCGCGCGCTTCATCGACGAGCCGTTGCCACAGCGCGGCATCGAATGCCTTCCAGCGACTCGGCGCGGAGGCGGCATTGCGTGCGAGTCCTGGCGCGACATCGGCCGCCATCAAGGCGCCTTCGATCAACAGGGTGCCGCTGCCGCACATCGGATCGAGCAAGCCACCACCGTCGGCGTATGCCTTCGGCCAATGCCCGCGCAGAAGCATCGCCGCAGCCAGCGTCTCCTTCAGCGGCGCTTCGTTCTGCATCGCGCGCCAGCCGCGCTTGTGCAGGCTGCCGCCGCCGAGGTCGACCGACAGCGTCGCACGGCCCTTGCGCACCAGCAGGTTCAGGCGCAGGTCCGGCGCTTCGGTATCGACGGAAGGGCGTACGCCGAACCGGTCGCGAAGGCGGTCGACGACGGCGTCCTTCACGCGCAGTGCCGCGAATCGCTCATGCGTGATCGCGTCGCCGGAAACGTGCGCATCGACCGCGAGCGTGCCGCTCGGATCGAGATGCCCGGCCCAGTCCAGCGCCGCGACGCCATCGTACAACGCCTGCTCGTCCGGACATTCGAATTCGACGAGCGGCCAGATCACGCGGCTCGCAAGACGCGACCACAGCACTGCGCGGTATGCGACTTCGGGATCGCCCTCGACATTCGCGCCAGCGAGGGCAGCGGTCGCCTTCGTAGCGCCGAGCGCGGTCAGCTCGTCTGCGAGCAGGTATTCCAGCCCCTTGGCGCAGCTCGCGAAGAACCTGTTCGATATTCGGGAAACTGCCGTCACGGCAGTTTCCCGAATCGTCGAGTCCCGCGCATGTCCGGACTCGATTCCGCGATCAAGCACTCCCGTGCTCGATCGCGAGTGGCACTTCCATGTGCCGCAAGACCCTTCGAATTCTTCGATGGGCTCTTCACAGGGATTTGAGGAAGTCGGCGAATCGTTCGGCGCAGAACGCGACGTGATCGGCGAGCCGATGGCTATCATTGACGAGAACCATCCGGTCGCGGCGCGGCCGCGCCCAGTCGACGATCGACTGTGCCGGAATCAACTCGTCGTCCCATCCGTGCACGATGAAGGTCGGCACGATGGCCGCTTCGAGCGGCTGACGATAGCCCTCGATCCACGGCGGCGGCGCCATCAGGAACAGGCCCACACACGCAATCTCGCGCGAGACCAGCGCCGAAATGAAGGCGCCCATGCTCGAACCGGCCAGCACCACCGGACCCTTCGCCGCATGCGCGCGTTCACGCAGGATCGCGATCCGCGCGTCGATGTCGCCGAAATCGCCGTGGCCGACGGCGCGATCGCAAGCGAGGTAATCCGGTCGCTCGGTCGTCCAGCCCAAGGCCTCGGCTGCCGCCGCGAGCGCACTGACCTTGGTCGCATTCGGGCCGCTCTCCAGGCCGTGCGAAAGGATGGCGTGGCCGATCATGCGTTCGTCACGGACGCCGACCTGGACGGATTCGATTTCTTCAGGACAGCCATGCGGCGAACCCGTTGCGGAAGGCCGCGATGCTAGCATGCGGCATGGCCGCCGACCCTCCCGCGAACATCGCCATCCGCCGCTGGCCCCTGCCCTACGAGGATCTGCTCGACTCGCGTCCGCGCGAGCAGATCGACCTTGTCGTGATTCATTGCACCGAGCTGCCCGACCTAGCGATGGCGCGCGAATACGGCGAACGCGTGCTGTATCCCGAGCGTTCCGACGGCAGCCGTTCCGATGGCAGCGGCACCGGCAACAGCGGCCACTGGTATATCGACCGCGACGGCAGCGTCCACGAATTCGTTCGGCCCGAACGCATCGCCCATCACGTGCGCGGCTGCAACCCGCGCTCGGTCGGCATCGAACTCGTCAATACCGGCCGCTATCCGGACTGGCTCGACTCGCGAAGCCAAGCGATGGATGAACCTTACACCGAGGCGCAGATCGCCTCGCTGATCGCGTTGCTGGATTCGCTGCGCACGCGATTGCCGAACCTGCATTGGATCGCCGGGCACGAGGATCTCGACAGCGCGCAGGTTCCCGCCGCCGACGATCCGACGATCACCGTCGCCCGCAAGCGCGATCCCGGATCGTTGTTCCCATGGGAGCGCGTGCTGGCGTCAACTCCTTTGCGGCGCATGCCGATCCTTCGCGCCGGGCTTGCATGACCCGTCATGCGCCTCGTCCAGCAACGGTGTGGCGATGCGGATCGCCGCACCGTTGCAATCAGCTGTCAGCGAGAGGCGTATTGCAGGCCGATCGACCGGCCTGCATCACCAGCTGAAGCCACCGCCCACGCCCACGCTGCTCTCTCCGTTCGTGAACGAACCGCTCAGCGAGAAGTTGGCGCGATTGTTATTGAACGTATGCTGGAATCCGAGCGCGAGCGCCGACTGGCCGCTCAGGAAGCCTCCGCCGAAGGCGACGCGATTCTCGCCGCTCATGCCGCCGGCGCTCATCGCCATCGTCGACATCGCCGTGCCCATCGCCCCGATCCGG
>DATHOV010000188.1:0-5919 GCA_035484515.1 Lysobacteraceae bacterium | reverse complement strand
ACGCCGAGCGCGAACTTGTCCTGGTGGACGACGCCGTTGACGACGGTCGCCGCGTTGCCTTCGTAGGCCATGCCCAGGTGCCCCATGCACAGCAGGATGCCGCCCAGCACCACCGCCTTGCGCATGCCGAGGTAGCGGTCGGCGAGCAGGCCGCCGATCAGCGGCACCGCATAGACCATGCCGCCGTACGCGCCGGTGACCACCAGGCCCTGCGATTCGAGGAAACCGTGGTGCTTGATCAGGTACAGCAGCAGCAGCGCCTTCATTCCGTAGAACGAGAAACGCTCCCACATCTCGGTGAAGAAGCAGACGTACAGGCCCTTGGGGTGACCGAACATCTCGTCGGAGCGGTCGATCGGCGCGGCGATGGCGCTGGATGTCATGGATGTTCCCGGTGCTCTGGCGCGACGCTGCCGCGTAGGGCGGGAGTATAGCGGCGCGGTCGTTTGCCACCGCGCAGGCGGCAATGACGAGCTGAGGGCGTGCGGCCATGCGCCAGTGCCATCGTCGTCACGAGGCCTTTCACGCAAACCGGCGCGCGCCTAACATGGCGGTTCCGACACAGCGACCCGAGTCGCACAGGAACCCCGATGCCACGTCTCCGCCTTCTGCCCCTGCTGCTGCTCGCAGCGTTGCCTGTATCTTCCTTCGCTGCCGATCCGGCGTCCCCGATGCGGCCGCTGACCGTACGCGACATGGTGCATTTCGATCGCGTTTCAGACCCCGCTCTTTCGCGCGACGGCAAATGGGTGGTGTTCTCGGTGCGCAAGACCGACTACGCGGCGAACAAGGGCGTGACATCGCTGTGGATCGACCAGCTGGACCAGCGCGATGCCGCGCCCAGGCCATTGCTCGCCGATGGCATGACCGGCGATTCGGGCGCGTTCTCGCCCGATGGCACGAACGTCTATTTCATCTCGTCGAAGTCCGGCAGCGACCAGGTCTGGCGTCAGCCGGTAGCGGGCGGTGCGGCCGAGCAGGTTACGAACTATTCCCTTGATGTGGGCGCCTTCAAGCTCTCGCCGGACGGCAGGACGCTCGCGCTGAGTTTTGCGGTTTTCACCGACTGCAAGGATCTGGCGTGCACGAAGAACCGCCAGGCCGACACGGCCGCGAACAAGGCCAGCGGCAGGATCTTCGACAAGATCTTCATCCGCCACTGGGACACCTGGGCCGATGGCACGCGCAACCAGTTGTTCACCGCGACGATCGGCGCCGACGGCAAGGCTGCGGCGGAACCGACCCTGGTGAGTGCCGGCATCGACGGCGACATTCCTTCCAAGCCGTTCGGCGACACCGGCGAATTCAGCTGGTCGCCCGACGGCAGGTCGCTCGCCTTCGACGTGCGCATCGCCGGTCGCAGCGAGCCGTGGTCGACGAACTTCGACATCTACCTCGTTCCCGCCGACGGCAGCGCTGCGCCGCGCAACCTCACCGAAGCCAACAAGGCCTGGGATGCCGGTCCGGTGTTCGCGGCCGATGGCAGGACGCTGTACTACCGCGCGATGAAGACCCCGGCCTTCGAGGCCGACCGCTTCGCGCTGATGGAAATGAACCTCGCCTCCGGCGCGATCCGCGAGATCGATCCGAAGTGGGATCGCTCGCCCGACAGCATCAACCTGTCCGCCGATGGCAAGACCATCTACACCTCGGCCGACGACATGGGCCAGCATCCGTTGTTCGCGGTGGACATCGCGAGCGGCGCGGTGAAGAAGATCACGGGCGAGGGCACGGTGAGTGCGATCGACCTCGCCGGCGGCACGCTCGCGTACACCCTCGACTCGATGAAATCGCCGGACCAGTTGTTCGTCGCCCATGCCGACGGCAGCGCGGTGCGCCAGGTCTCGCACAACGACGACGCCCAGATGAAGGGCATCGCCTTCGGCGACTACGAGCAGTTCTCCTTCCCGGGCTGGAACGGCGAGACCGTGCACGGCTTTGTCGTGAAGCCGTGGAATTACCAGGAAGGCAAGAAGTATCCGGTCGTGTACCTGATCCACGGCAGCCCGCAGGGCTCGTTCGGCAACGACTGGAGCTTCCGCTGGAATCCGGAGTGGTATGCAGGGCAGGGCTATGCGGCGGTGATGGTCGACTTCCATGGATCGACCGGTTACGGCCAGGCGTTCACCGACGCGATCTCGCAGCACTGGGGCGATCGCCCGCTGGAGGACTTGCAGAAGGGCTGGGCCGCGGCGCTGCAGAAATACCAGTTCCTCGACGGCACCGATGCCTGCGCTCTGGGCGCGAGCTATGGCGGCTACATGATCTACTGGATCGCCGGCAACTGGACGGCGCCGTGGAAATGCCTGGTCGACCACGACGGCGTGTTCGACAACCGCATGATGGGTTACTCGACCGAGGAGCTGTGGTTCTCCGAGCACGAGAACGGCGGCACGCCGTGGGACAACCCGGAAGGCTACGAGCGCTTCAATCCGGTCGATTACGTGAAGAACTGGAAGGTGCCGATGCTGATCGTGCACAACCAGCTCGACATGCGCATCCCGATCGAGCAGGGCATCGCCGCGTTCACCGCGCTGCAGCGCAAGGGCATCGAATCGAAGATGCTGTCCTTCCCGAACGAGAACCACTGGGTGCTCAAGCCGCAGAACAGCGTCGAATGGCACGACACCGTCAGCGCGTGGCTGAAGGAACACCTGCAGCCGACGCAGTAGAAAAAAGAGCCTTGCTCCGCCCCGCGTAGGCCAGCGCGATCTGGATCGGAAGGAACAGCGCGATCCAGTCGCCGTTGCTCTGGATGCGGAACGGCAGGAATTTCAGGAACAGGGCGACGCCGGCCGACAGCGCCACCAGCAACAACACGTGGGCGTGCCAGCGCGCCGGTGTGCGGCCGCGCAGCGTCGACCACGCGCCCGGCAAGAGCGCCAGGCACAGCGGGCTCGCGAGCAGGATGTTCTCGTTGCCCCAGATCGCGACATGCTCGGTGAAGGCCCAGATCACGATCAGCCCGAGGCCGAGCAGTCCGCACTTGAGCCAGTACAGTCCCGCGAACGCCGCCGTCGTGCGCGCGGCGTAACGGGAACCGAGCAGAAACAACGCGGCCAGCCCGAGACCGGCCAGCACGAACCAGATCCGCCACTGCGGCGCCTCGCCCAGTGCCGGCGGCAGGCGCTGCGGCAGCAGGGTGATTTCCTTGGTCACCAGCGGCGTGCCCGCGGCGGTGCGGATCGTGCGCAGGCTGTCCTGCAGGCGGCTCGGGATGAAGGCTTCGTCCCACAGCGACAACGGCCGGTCGGCGTACGGGCCGAGCGCGAAGTGCATGCTCAGGCCGAGCCACAACTCGGGTGCGCCCATGCGGATCGCTTCGGAGCGGTAGGTCAGGCCGTGCGAAGGCGTGGTCATCTGCGCGCGCAGGCGCCCGTCGAGCGCGTAGTCGAGCGCGTCGCGCACGCGTGTCGTGCAATCCGCCGTGAAGTAGTTGTAGGGATAGGTGGCGTTCTCGGGCCTGACGTTCCATTCGAGGAAACGCTGCAGCTTCGTCGCCTGCGCGGGGGGCAGGTCCAGCCATTGCAGGCTCGCGCCGCGGCCTTCGTAAGCGTACTCGATGAGGTCCACGCGCAGGGGCACTGCGGCGAGCTGGTAGCTCATGTAGCCCTGCGCGAAATGCAGGAAGAAGTACGGCTGGTTGAAGTCGAAGTAGCCGTAGTTGTAGAGCATCGGCGCGCTGGACGGATCGTCGGCGCGGTCGTCGACGAGGATCGCATCGTGGCCGAAACGCGACCAGTATTCGTCGCCCGGCCCCATCGTCACCACGCCGATCCGCGGCGCGGCCATGGAGGTCGCCGACAGCAGGAACCCGAAGCAAGCAAGCAACGGAAGGAGCAGATTCAGAACCCGGCACGCTGGCCCCGGCTCTGTCGGGCGTTCTTCGCCGCGCAAACTGCCACTGGCAGTTTGCAAACGCGGTTCATCCTCCGGCCCTGTCGGGCGTTCTTCACCGCGCAAACTGCCACTGGCAGTTTGCAAACGCGGTTCATCACCCATCAGCTTGCACGCTCACGATCAACGCCTGCACGCGGCGCGCGTCGGCGCGCGCGACACGGAAGTGGAAACGACCCATCGCCAGTTCCTCGCCGGACTCGGGCAGGTGGCCGATCGCGTCGGTGATGAGGCCGCCGACGGTGTCGTATTCGTCGTCCGGGAAATCCGCGCCGAAACGCTCGTTGAAATCGTCGATCGGGGTGAGTGCGTCGACCACGAACTGGCCGTCGGCCTGCGCGGCGATCTGCGCGATCGGGTTCGCGTCGTCGTGCTCGTCGTCGATCTCGCCGACGATTTCCTCGAGCACGTCCTCGATGGTGACCAGGCCGGCGACGCCGCCGTACTCGTCGACCACGATCGCCATGTGATTGCGCGACTGGCGGAATTCCTTGAGCAGCACATTCAGGCGCTTGGATTCGGGGATCAGCACCGCCGGCCGCAGCAGTTCGCGGATGCTCGCAGGGCCGCCATCGCTGACCACGCCGCGGAGCAGGTCCTTCGCCAGCAGGATGCCGAGGATCTCGTCCTTGTCCTCGCCGTGGACCGGGAAACGCGAATGCCCCGATTCGACGACCATCTTCATCAGGTCGAAGAAGCGCGCGGTCACCGGCAGCACGACCATCTGCGAGCGCGGCACCATCACCGAGGCGACGGTGCGCTCGGAGACGCCGAGCGCTCCTTCCATCATCTTCAGGGTGTCGGCCGCGATCAGGCCGTCGTCCTGGGCATCGCGCAGGATCTCGACCAGGTCCTCGCGGCTGCGTGGGTCGCCGGAAAACGCCTGGCTGAGGCGTTCGAGCCACGAGCGGCGATCCGGCGCGGGATGCTCGGGCGTTCTACTGCTGGGGTCGTCTGACATGGGTTCGCAAAGCGCGCCCGGGATAGGGCGGCATTACAGTGTATCGCAAGCGCGGATACGGCTGCTTCGGGCAGGTTCCCGCCCGCGCAGGAAGGGTGCCGTGACGCGAACGCGCAACCTTGCCGGAAGCCGGAAGCGGCAAGCGCCGCCTCCGGCACGGACGGGCGGTTGCTACTGGGTCTGGATGCCCACGTCATCGACCAGGAACGAGGTCGCATCCTGCGCATCTTCGGTGCCGCTGAAGTACAGGTTCACGGTCTGGCCCTTGTAGGCGCTCAGATCGAACGTGCGCTGGACGTAGCTGCTGCCCTTGTCGAGGTTCGAGTAGGTGTGCAGGGTCGCGAGCACGGTGCCCGAACTGTTGCGCACCTGCACGGCGAGCTTGTCGTAGGCCTTGGTCGTTGAGGTCTCGGCGCTGACGACCTCGAGCCAGAACGTCAGGGTCGCAGAGGTCGCCGTTGCCGGGATGGTGACGGACTGCGACAGGGTATCGGTATGGGTCTTGCCGTAGCCGTCCAGCCACGCCTTCCAGGTACCCGCGTGTGCCGGTTCCTTGGTACTGCTGCTGATGACGCTGGTGCTGGACGCCTTCCACACCGTGTTGCCGGACTCGAAGCCGCCGTTGCCGATCAGCTGGGTGCCTCCGGTGGTGTTGCTCACGCTGAAGCTCACGGCCGTGGAAGTGCCGACGTTGTTCGCGGCGTCGTAGGCCTTGCTGGTCAGCGTGTGGCTGCCGTTGGCGAGCGTGGTCGAATCGAGGGTCATGCTGTACGGGCTGGTCGTGTCGGTGCCCTTGAGCGTGCCGTCGACGTAGAACTCGACCCTGGTCACTCCGACGTTGTCCGATGCCGTCGCCGACAAGGTGATCGTGCCACTGCTGCCGGACTCCGATGCGCTCGTGGTCGGCGGCGTGGTATCGCCGCCGGTGGCGTTGCTGACGCTGAAGCTCACGGCGGTGGAGGTGCCGACATTGTTGGCGGCGTCGTAGGCCTTGCTGGTCAGCGTGTGGCTGCCATTGGCGAGCGTGGTCGAATCGAGCGTCATGCTGTACGGGCTGGTCG
>DATHOV010000187.1:0-4344 GCA_035484515.1 Lysobacteraceae bacterium | reverse complement strand
GCCGAGGCTTTCGTTGCCGAACTCCATGAACGCTGGTCGCGGCGCCAGCGCCCGGCGTCGACCTCGAACGGCAGCAGCGCTCCGCAGCGCTTCATGCCGCCATCGCGGGAAATGCCGGAGAACGCGATCTTCATCAGTTACGCGCGCGAGGACCTCCCGGCTGTGCAGCGACTCAAGGCCGCGATGGATGCCGCGGGATTGACGACGTGGTTCGACCTCGACCGCCTGGAAGGCGGCGACGACTACGACCGCAAGATCCGCGCGAACATCGCGCGCTGCAGCTTCTTCCTGCCGGTCATTTCGGCGACGACCCAGCGCCGGCATGAAGCCTACTTCCGCCGCGAATGGAGTTATGCCGTCGACCGCGCGCGCAACATCGCCGATGGCGCGGTGTTCATCCTGCCGGTGTGCATCGACGACACGCCCGAATCCGCGGCGCTGGTGCCGGAGCAGTTCAAGGCCCTGCACATGGTCCGCGTGGCTGGCGGCGAACCTCCGCCGGAGTTCCTGCGCCGGTTGCAGGACCTGTTCAGCGGGAGGCGCGCATGAAGCCGACGCCTGCCGCCACTGCCGTCACTGTCGATCCGGAGAATCCCTGGCTGGGCCTGTTCTCCTACTCCGAGGACACGCTCGCCTACTTCCACGGTCGCGACGAGGAAACCGGCGAGCTCTGCCGCCGCGTGCAGCGCAAGCTGCTCACCGTGCTGTTCGGCCAGTCCGGGCTCGGCAAGACCTCGCTGCTGCGCGCCGGCATCGTGCCGCGACTGCGCGCGGAGAATTTCTGCCCGGTATACGTGCGCATCGATTACGCGCCCACATCGCCGGCGCCTTCCGAGCAGATCAAGCAGGCGATCTTCAAGGCCACCGCCGCGGCCGGCTTCTGGACGCGGCCAGGTACGGCGATCGAAGGCGAATCGCTGTGGGAGTTCATGCACCACCGCGGCGACCTGCTGCGCGATGCCAGCGGACGCACGCTCATACCCCTGCTGATCTTCGACCAGTTCGAGGAGATCTTCACCCTTGGCCAGGCGGACGATGCCGGGCGCATGCGCGCGAAGCAGTTCCTGCAGGACCTTGGCGACCTGGTCGAAAACCGCCCGCCGGCAGCGCTCGAAGCGCGGATCGAGGACGACGATGCGGCCGCCGAGGACTTCGATTTCGCCCGTGCCGATTACCGCGTGCTGATCGCGTTGCGCGAGGACTACCTCGCGCACCTGGAAGGCGTGAAAGGGATCATGCCTTCGATCACCCAGAACCGGATGCGGCTGGCGCGGATGACCGGCGCGCAGGCGCTGAGTGCGGTGGTCAAGCCCGGCGGCCGGCTGGTGTCGCAGGAAGTGGCCGAATCGATCGTGCGCTTCGTTGCCGGTGGTTCGGAACTGGCCAACGCGGAGATCGAGCCTTCGCTGCTGAGTCTCGTGTGTCGCGAGTTGAACACGGTGCGACTGGCACAGGGGCGCAGCGAGATTTCCGCGGACCTGCTCGCCGGTTCGCGCGACACGATCCTGTCCGAATTCTACGAACGCACGCTCGCCGACCAGCCCGCAGGCGTGCGACGCGTGATCGAAGACGAATTGCTCACCGAATCGGGTTATCGCGAGAGCCTCGCCGAAGAACGCGTGATCAAGGATCTCGCTGCCGCGGGAGCGGCGCCGGAAGCGCTCGCGATCCTCGTCGACCGCCGACTTCTGCGTATCGAGGAACGCCTCGACATGCGCCGGGTGGAACTAACCCACGATGTGCTGTGCAGCGTCGTGCTCGCCAGCCGCAACCTGCGGCAGGAACGCGAGGCGCGCGATGCCGCACAGGCGCAACTGGCCGCGCAGCAGGAGCGCGAGGCCGCGACGCATCGCGCGCTGGTGCGCGCACGCGCGATCGCTTCGGTCTGCATCGTGCTCGCCCTGCTCTCGATCGCCAGCGCCGTGTTCGGCTGGATCAGCCAGCAGCGCGCGCGTTCCGCCGAAGCCGCTGCGCAAAAATCGCGCAGCGACGCCGAGAAACTGGTCAACTTCCTGATCGAGGATTTCTACAACGAGCTCGCACCCACCGGTCGCCTGGAAACCCTCGGCAAGCTCGCGCACATGACCGTGTCCTACTACGACGGCCTGCCGCCGGAACTGGTCACGCCGCGCACCGAGGTCTTCCGGGCGATGGCGCTGGCGCGCGAAGGCGCGGCGCTGGACAACAGCGGTCACGTCGAAGACGGCGTCAAGCGCCTCGAAGCCGCGGGCGCGGTCTTCGAAAAACTGTACGCGGCGGGCGACCACAGCGAGCCGGTCGTCTTCGGCCTCGCCCTCGTGCTGCAGACCGAGGGCAACGGCATCGCCGGCACCATCGGCGGGCGCTACGACCCGCGCAAGCTCAAGCGCGTGGCCGATCTGCTCAAGCCCTACGTGTACGCGCCGAACGCATCGCGGCGGATCAGGCAGTTGTACGGCGACGACCTCAACTACCTCAGCCACGCCCAGCCGCTGGAACAGGGCGTGGTGACCTGCGACGAGGCGCGCAAGGTCCTGGAGACGCTCGGTGCCACGAAGCTGGCAGACCTGGATGCCGCCGCGTCCTACGCCGACACCGCCGATTCCGAGGCGCGCTTTCTGCTTACGCTCGGCCGCGTCGACGAGGCTCGCAAGCTCGAGCAGCAGGTCTACGACCTGGCCGACAAACTGCTGACGCAGCGTCCCGGTGACCTGCATTCGATGGCCGACCGCAGCTACGCGTCGGAATTGCTCAGCGCGATCGCGCTGCGTCAGCACGACGATGCGGCCGCCGCCGACTACGCGGGCCGCACGATACGCTCCGGCGAGGACGAGATCCGCTTCAATCCCTCCGACCTAGGCGCGTGGGCGCGCCTGGGGATCGGCTTCCAGGCGCTCGGCATCGCGCAGTTCGAACACGGCGACGTGGCGAAGTCGATCGCGACAATGCGTGCGATGACGGCCCTCGAGCAGGATCCACGCCGGCCTTCCAGCATCGCACCGGTCATGTGGTTCCTCTGGTTTCCCATGATCTTCGAACAGGCCCAGTCCGGCGACGGGGCGGGAGCCGAGCAATCTGTGAAAGGCCTCAAGCGCGATGCTGGCGAGTTCGTGGACCAGCTCGCGGCGGACGATCCGAAGCGCCCGTTCCTGGCCACTCTCGGGCCGGAGCTGGCGAGCCATCTGCAACTTGTTTCGGGCGACGCACAGGGCGCGCTCGCCAACGCCACCACGATTCTTTCGGGTATCGAAGCGGACAAGGTGCCGGACGATGCGCCCGACGCCGCGCGGTTCAAGCGGAGCGTCCTGGACGGCACCCTGGGCATCGCCGCACCGGCGGCGATCCGTCTCGGGCGCTACGCGCAGGCCGAAATCTTCGCGCGCCAATGGCTGGCGCTGCCGCCGGACCTGGGCTCTTACAACGACCAGCGCTCGCATTCCTCGTTGATCCGCGCCGTGCTGGCCCACGCCATGGCCGCGCAGGGCCGTCTCGACGAAGCGCGCTCGATCCTGCAACCCGCGCTCGACTGGTACCGACTTGACCTGCAAGCCGGCGCCAAGGGCATCACGTTCCGCCACGACTTCGCCTACGCGCTGTATGTCGATGCCCTATCGCAGGCGGCGGACGCCGCTGGTGCGAGCCAGCGCAGCGCGGACCTGGCGGACGCGCAGGCGCAGATCGATGGCGCATCGGATGAGGCGAAGCGGCTCGTCGACATGCGTTACGTGTCCGACCTGATCGCGGCTGCACGCGCGGCGAAGCACGGCTGAAGCACTGGCGCCCGCCACGTCAACGCGAAAGGAAGCCTTCCGTTGAACGCGCCGGTTCGCCTCGCAGACATCCCGCTGGTGGTGGGCGTCACCAGCCATCGCAACCTCGTCGCGAGCGAGATCGAGCCGATCCGTCAGCGCGTCCAGGACTTCTTCGCGCAGATCAAACACGAGTTTCCCGACCTTCCGCTTGTCGTGCTTTCCGCGCTCGCCGAGGGCGGCGACCAGCTGGTCGCACGCGAAGCGCTGGATGCTGGCGCGCGCCTGATCGCGCCGTTGCCGCTGTCGCCGGAGTCCTACGTCGAGGATTTCGTCGACGTCGAAAGCCGTGCCGCATTCGCGGAGCTGTGCCAGCGTGCCGAGATCGTGCAGTTGCCGCTGGTCCGGGGCAACACGCCTGCAACCATTGCGGTGCATGGCGAAGCGCGCGATCGCCAGTACGCGCAGGCCGGTGTGTTTGTCGCCAGCCGCAGCCACATCCTGCTGACCCTGTGGGACGGCCGCGAGTCGGAGCTGCTCGGCGGCACCGCGCAAGTCGTTCGCTACGCACTGCACGGGGTCATGCCGGGCCTGATCGAGCGTCGGCGCGGCGCGC
>DATHOV010000186.1:0-2734 GCA_035484515.1 Lysobacteraceae bacterium | reverse complement strand
AATACGGGAGGAAGCAGAATGCGCCTTCTTATTGCTGCAGCCACCGTGTTGTGCGTAATCGTCGGAGCGGCGCAAGGATGGGCCCAACAGCCGGCCGCGGTCCAGGTGGGCACGACGGCGGCCGAACGCCGGCCGATCACCAAGGCGACCGAATTCGTCGGACGGGTGGAGGCCGTGGAGCGCGTGGAGATCCGGGCCCGCGTGACCGGGTTCCTGCAGGAGGTCCTGTTCAAGGAAGGCGAGTCCGTCAAGGAAGGCGCTGTGCTCTACCGCATCGAGCGTGAAAGTTTCGATGCGGCCCTGCAACAGGCGCGTGGTGCGCTGTTGGAAGCCCAGGGCAACTATGCCAACGCCACGGCCCAGCGCGCACGCGCCGAGGACCTGGTGAAGACCTCCGCCACCTCGCGCGCGGTGCTCGATGAGCGCGTCGCCGCCGAGAAAGCCGCGCAAGGCCAGGTGGTCATCGCCGATGCCAATCTGAAAACGGCGGGCGTAAACCTTGGCTACACCGACATCGTCGCCCCGATCAGCGGGGAGGTCGGCCGGTCCCGCCTTACCAAAGGCAACGTCGTCGGACCGGACAGTGGCGCATTGACCACGATCGTCAGCCGAGATCCGATGTATGTGACGTTTCCCGTCAGCCAGCGTGAATTCCTGAAGGTGGAGGAGAGCGCGCGGCAGGAACGCAAGCAGGCGCTGGGTGTGAGCATCCGCTTCTCCGATGGTTCGGCCTATGGCGAGACCGGACGGATCAATTTCGTCGATGTCACGGTGGATCGCGCGACGGACACCGTCCTGGTGCGCGCCACCATGCCCAACCCGAACGGCGTTCTGATCGATGGGCAGCTGGTCCGCGTCTCGGTCGCCTCCGACAAGCCCGAGGACAAGGTGCTGGTGCCGCAGACGGCGCTGATCGTCGATCAGCAGGGACCGTACGTTTTCGTCGTCGCGGACGGCAAGGCCAAGGTCGCGCGGGTGAAACTCGGCGGTGAATCGGGTCCTTACGTGATCGTCGAGGATGGGCTGAAGGGCGGCGAGATGGTGGTGGTGCAGGGCATGGAGGGGCTGCGTCCCGGCGCGCCCGTCGTCGCCAGTCCGGCACCGCCGCCGCTGACCGGGGGCTGATCGATGTTCTCTACCATCTTCATCGACCGCCCGCGGCTGGCCACGGTCATTGCGATCGTCACCACCATCGCGGGATTGCTGTCGCTCTTCGTGATCCCGATCGCGCAGTACCCCGATATCGTGCCGCCGCAGGTGTCGGTCACCACCGTCTATCCCGGCGCCTCGGCCGCCGTCGTGGAGGCCACCGTCGCGCAGCCGATCGAAAGCCAGATCGTCGGCGTCGACAAGATGATCTACATGAAGAGTGTGAGCGGCAACGATGGCAGTTATTCGCTCAAGGCCTCATTCGAACTGGGGACTGATCCGGACATTAATACGGTCAACGTCAACAACCGGGTCCAGGTCGCATTGTCCAAACTGCCGGAAGACGTCCGGCGCCAGGGCGTCACGGTCAAGAAGCAGTCCTCCGCCCTGCTCGGCGTAATCGCACTGTATTCACCGAAGCAGACCCACGACGAGCTGTTCATCTCCAACTACGCCACGATCAACCTTCTGGACGAGATCAAGAGCACCCCCGGCGTGGGCGATGCGTCACTGTTCGGCCCGCAAGACTACTCGATGCGGGCCTGGGTGCGTACTGACCGGTTGACCGGCCTCGGCCTGACCACGACCGACGTGATCACAGCCATCCAAGGGCAGAACGTTCAGGCCGCGGTCGGGCGTCTCGGCGCTCGACCCACTGCGCGTGACCAGCAGCTTCAGTTGAACATCCAGACCAAGGGGCGGCTGAGTTCCACCGCCGAGTTCGAGCAGATCGTGATCCGCACCAACCCAGACGGATCCGTGCTCCGCCTCGGCGACATCGCCCGGCTGGAACTGGGGGCGGCGAATCTAGACCGTTCCACCCGCCTGAACGGCGCGCCGGCCGCGCTAATCGCAATCTATCAGGCACCGGGCGCCAACGCGCTGACGGCGCTTGGCGCCGTCAAGCAGGCCATGACAAGCGCGGCGCAGGACTTCCCGGACGATCTGGCGTGGAAGGTGACCTACGACCCCACGACCTTCGTCACTGCGACCATCCACGAAGTGCAGAAGACGCTTGTCGAGGCGTTCGTTCTGGTCGTGCTGGTCGTCTACCTTTTCCTGGGCAACCTGCGCGCCACACTGATCCCCACCATCGCAGTCCCGGTCAGCCTGATCGGCACCTTCATTGTTCTTAATGCGATCGGCTATTCCGCCAATACGGTGTCCCTGCTGGCCATCGTGCTCGCGATCGGCATCGTGGTGGACGACGCGATTGTGGTGGTAGAGGCGGTGGAACAAGTGATGGAGCACCATCCGGAACTGTCGCCCACCGAAGCCACGAAGCGCGCGATGGGACAGATCTTCGCCCCGATCATCGCAATCACCCTGGTGTTGCTATCGGTGTTTGTTCCGGTGGCATTCATTCCCGGCATTTCCGGCGAGTTGTTCCGCCAGTTTGCGGTCACCGTGGCCGTCGCGATGTTCCTTTCGGCGATCAACGCGCTCACGCTGTCGCCCGCACTTTGCGCTCTGTTTCTGCGCCCGCACCATGGGCCGCGCCGCGGACCGATTGGGGCACTGATGCGGGGCATCGACTGGGTGCGCGACGGATACGGGGCGATCGTGGCACGTATGGTGCGGATCT